>NZ_DATCVJ010001103.1:0-8485 GCF_036566945.1 Chitinophaga sp.
CGCCGGTGACTGGATACCGATGGACCAGGTAGATAACATGCCCGCCGTTCATAACTTCCATCACATGCTGGTGGTGAACCGGGATCTGACTTCCTATTACTATTATCCCGGCGGCCTGTATCCATGGCAGCAAGGACATCCTGTTACCACACTAACCGTTGACGGGCAAGCATATCCCGCCACAGAAACCCGCTGTTTTCCTTATAAAGCACTTCGCCGCAATCCATATTGTAATGGCATATCCGTAGAAACAGATACCCGGATGATCAATGAAGCGAGAAATGTGATGTGCCGTATTGTGGCCACCAATACTACGATAGTCCCGCGCCGTACCACGCTTACCTTACGGGTGCCTGGTCAGCTGCTGCCAGACGGCATCGGCGTTTCCAACAGCACCCAACGAAAGGGCGTAACATCGGTCGTACGTCCATCCCGCAAACCGGATGCGGTATTCACAGAAAAGGATACAGTGGTTTGGCGTTGGGTAACGCAGCTGCCCAAAGGTGGCAGCATGCGCATTGAATTCGCGGCAGGTGATGAAGTGTCCACGCAAATGGCGCAAACAGATGCCCTGGTAAGCAAATGGGCCGGCAGCTTTAACGCTTACTTCGATGATTGTAAAAAAGTATGGGAAACACGTTGGACCGATGCTTTTACACCGGGCAACAACCATTTTTCAGGACATCTCCCTGTTTTAAAAAGCACTGATGCAGCACTGATCCGCAACTACTACGTAGGTGCGTGGACGATGTTAGCACTGGAGCGCACACAGTTTCCGGTGCATCCCCGCTCGTTTATTACCAGCGGTGAGCGGGAAGACGGCACCCAATATTACTGGGATGCCTCTATGCAGGCTACCGCATGGGCACTGCTGGAACCGGCAGGCATGAAGGCCACGCTGCGCCGCTGGCTGGTACAGAATCCACGTACCGGCAATGCCAGCGGATATGCACTTGACCTACGACAGACAAGCGGCTTTGATACGAAGCATTATGATAACATAGGCGGTTATGCCTTCGACGCCTGCACTATTTTTAAAACCATCGATGAATACCTCCGCGTTACGAACGATCGTACCTTTCTGAACGATCAACTGGAAAATGGTAAAAGCGTGATCGAAACAATGGATAGTCTGGCTACCAACTGGGAAACCCTGCCCAAAGGCCATGATGGCCTGGCTAACTATGGCGAGAATAACAACCTGCTGGAATGTGCACCTGCTTATATCCACTGCGTGCCCTCCTGCAATGCACAGAACGTATGGATGATGCGGGAAACGGCGAAATGGTATGTGTTACACGGTAATAAGGAACGGGCCAATGAACTGCAGACAAAAGCTGCCGCCCTGCTGCCCAAAGTACTGTCGCTTTACAAACCCGGCGATGGCGTATGGAATGCGTGGCAACTAAATGGACATCGGGTGGAGCTGCGGCATTGTGTAGACTTTATCTATGCAGGCAATGCATTGAAACAGGACCTGTCGTTAACACAAAAATCCGAAATGATTTCCTTTGTCAAACAGGAACTCCTGACCCGTGACTGGATGCGTGCTATGAGCCAGAAAGATTCGGCAGCCGCACATTCCGACCGGCCCGATCATGGCCCCATGGGCGCCTATGACGGCTGGATTCCACTCACCGTTAACACCATGTGGCAACTCGGCGATCCGGCCGGCGCCTACGCATTTTATTGTCGTACAGCGGTAGTGACCAGTGAAGGTCCTTTTGCACAGGCACGTGAATTTTTTGGTCCGAACCGCAATGCATATGATGCGCCGGTACGCATTGCCATGAGACAAGGTTGCATGAAAGAATGTATCAGTGGTGTGGCCTTCAGCGATGTGGTGATCAGTACTTTCTTTGGCTTTCACCCGGAAGCAGGTGATGCAACCGTTCGCAATTCTTCCACCCCACGCCCCTTTTCCGGAGAGCTGCATCATGTTCATTTTGCAGGCAAAGAATGGACGATGAAAGCAGGCGTAAATGGTAGTAGCGTACAACCGGAATTAAAAAAATAACAGTAAACAATGAAAAAGAAGGCATTACTATGAAAAAAATTCACTCACTGCTTTTAATTATTTTCCTGTTCGTGTCGGGGGCGTTTGCGCAACAGCCATCAACAAACAATACCGGCATCTCCAAAGTAACAGATGTATGGCTGGTATTTAAAACTCACTTCGACTTAGGCTTTACCGATTTACCGGAAAATGTTTTTGCACGATACCGTGGAGAAATGATGGATAAGGCATTAACGGTGATAGAAAAGAATGCCACGCTACCGAAAGATCAGCGCTTTGCATGGACAGTGCCCGGATGGCCCCTGTATGCGCAGATATTAGGTCCGTTGCAAACGCCGGAGCGCCGGCAGCGGATAGAAAAAGCAGTCCGGGAAGGCGCTATCGTGCCACATGCACTTCCTTTTACAATGCATACCGAGTCGCTCGATTACGAAGACCTGGTTCGTGGATTAACATACGCGTCGAAGATTGCCCGTGCCTATGGGCAACCAATACCCATTGGTGCTAAAATGACCGACGTTCCTTCGCATTCCTGGGTACTGCCTACCCTGCTGAGCCATGCCGGTATAAAGTTCCTGCAATTGGGCTGTAATCCTGCCAGTCAGTATCCCCGCTTCCCGCCTCTTTTCTGGTGGGAAGGTGCAGATGGCGCTAAAGTTTTATGTCAATATACCCCGGAGTATGGCTCTGATATTAAACCTCCTGCCAACTGGCCTTCAAAGAACTATCTGGCCATGATTATGACCGGCGACAACCACGGCCCGCCCAATCAGCAAGAAGTGCAGGATATTGTTGCGCAAACAAAAAGAGATCTGCCCGGCGTAAAAATACATTTTGGTACACTCGATGATTTCGCCAAAGCAATATTGGCCGAACATCCCGATTTACCTACCGTTAAAGGAGATACCCCGGATTCCTGGATTCATGGTTTGCAATCCAACCCGGTGGAAACGAAGATGGCTAGAAACATCCGTCCGCTGACTTCCGCGCTGGATGCCCTGAACACCCAGATGAACCATTGGGGCATACCAACGCCCTCTATGGCAGATAAGCTGGCAAAAGCTTATGAACAAAGCCTGTTGTATGCAGAACATACCTGGGGTATGAATGCGGAATATGGTCCCCGTTACAGCTACGGTGACGACTGGAAAAAATGGATGGCCGAAGCGGAAGCAGAACCACTGCCTGAAAACGGCGATTATTCGAAACTAAAAAATAGTGACGCCCACAACACCAGTCAGGGAAGCAAAAGAAAATGGCTGAAATCCTATGAGGAAAAGCGGCAGTATATCCGCAACACCAACGACATTGTTAGCAACGGACTACAAACACACCTGGACCTGCTGGCAAAATCTGTAAACGTTGCCGGGAAACGTTTGGTAGTGTACAATCCGCTGCCATGGAAGCGTTCAGGCATCGTTGAAAATCCCTGGAAGAAAGGAACTTCTTTCTATGTAAAAGAAATTGCGGCAGGTGGTTATGTTACTTATACAGAAAATGATGTAAAAGAACCCGCTACCAGCAGCGATGATCATGCGGCATTTAGTACGCCTCATTTCAAGATAGTGTTTGACTTAACACGGGGCGGCATCGCGTCTTTAATAGAAACAAAAACAGGCCGTGAGTTAGTGGATACATCTACCAAATATGTGATCGGACAGTTTTTGCACGAACGGTTCAGCACCAATGAAGTGGACAAATGGTTTAATACCTATAGCCGGATAAAAGAAGGCTGGGGCTTAAATGATTTGGGCAAACCCGGTATGATCGGTGCCGACAAGGCGCCATACCTGGCCTTTACGCCTGATCACTGGAACCTTACGGTGACGCATTCCGCGATAGCAGATATTGCCACGTTGACCACGGAACAAACAAATGGCCTGGCCCAAAAATATACTTTGGTATTTACCTTTCCCCGAAATGCTGCTTATGTAGATGTGGAATGGCTGGTAGCCGCTAAAACAGCGGACAAGCAACCAGAGGGCGGGTGGCTTTGTTTTCCTTTTGCCGTTACGAAACCTCATTTTACCGTTGGGCGTTTGGGTGGTCCCATAGATCCAAAAACAGATATTATCAGCGGCAGCAACAAGTACCTGATGGCGGTGCATTCAGGGGTGTCCGTTACACAGGCTAATCAATCCGGTATGGCGCTAACGCCTGTAGATGCACCTTTGATTGCTTTGGGAGAACCGGGATTATGGAAATTTTCATTGCAACACACACCGGAAATTCCTACTGTATTTGTAAACCTTTACAATAACATGTGGAATACAAATTTCCCGCTATGGCAAGAAGGCTCCTGGAGCGAACGTGTTCGTATCTGGCCGGTGGCGCCGCATACACCCACCGTTCCGGATCTTATCCAAACATCCTGGGAAGCACGGGTGCCTTTATTAACCGGTGTAGCGGATGGTGATGCAGGAACCTTACCAACAAAAAACACGGGCGTATCCACTTCAAGAAGCGGTATACTGGTCACGGCTTACGGCGAAAATCCTGATGGAGAAGGCACTATCCTTCGTTTGTGGGAACAAGCGGGTATTTCCGGCAACTGTACCGTTAGTTTCCCTGGAAAGCACCCTGCTAAAGCAGTACAGCCCATTGATTTACGGGGCAATCCGATTGGGAACCGGATTAAAGTAAGCAACAATGCGTTTACCGTCAATTTAAAAAAATATGCGCCGGCCTCCTTCCTGTTAATTTTTTAGGGAGATAAAATAATCCTCTTTCAAAAAAATATTTGCGTAACTCAAAAGTTACCTATACCTTTAGGTAACTTAAAAGTTACGCATTATGTCAAAAAGTATCCGACACCAATTTCACTTCCCTCACCCACCTGAGGTAGTATGGGAATATCTTACAGACCCTGAGCTGATGGCACTCTGGCTGATGAAAAATGATTTTCAGCCTACAGTGGGACATGACTTCCAGTTCAGGACCAACCCTTATCCACCGCTCAACTTCGATGGCATTGTTTATTGCAAAGTATTGGAGATTGTTCCATTCAAAAAGCTCTCCTACTCATGGAATAGCGGCCCCGGAAATGGAGAAATCACGGTGGAGTCTGTAGTCGTATGGAAGCTGGAACCAAAAGAAAAAGGCACAGAGCTGTTCCTCGATCACAGCGGATTCTCCGAAATCGAAAACCTCAACCTCTACAACGCACTGATGGATGGATGGCTGAAAAATATGCATAAGATCGCTGAACTTATTAAAGCTGCAACACATGACACCAGCAACACTTGATGTATTTCAGGTAATCGCCGATCCAAGCAGGCGGCAAATGCTGGTGTTGCTCTCGAAGGATAGTTTAACCATCAACGCCCTCGCAGAGAACTTCGACATGAGCCGTCCTGCTGTGTCAAAGCACATTAAAATATTGCACGCTGCCGGATTCATTTCTATCAGAGACATTGGCCGGGAAAGGTATTGCACCCTGAAACAGGACGGATTCAAAGATTTGCAGGAATGGATTTCCTTCTTCGATAAATTCTGGATATCGAAACTGCAAAAATTAGAAATGCTGTTAAATAAAAAAATGTCTGACTAATAAATAAAAAATTTTATGACAACGAAAATATTGACAACGCAGGAAGTGGCCGCGCGATTCGACGAACTGGCCCGGGAAGAAAAATGGTTTGAAATTCAGGACGAATTTTTTGCAGATGATGTAAGAAGTATTGATCCTGCCAACTCCCCTTACTTCGGATATGCAGAAGGTAAGGCGGCCGTTCGCCAAAAAGGCGAGAACTGGGTAAAGAAAATTACTGAACTTCATGGCCTGTCTACCACCCAGCCCGTGATTGCCGGCAATCACTTTTCAGTGGGCCGCACCATGGACTTTACCGTGGAAGGTTTTGGCAGAATACAAATTGATGAGATCATGTTGTATGAAGTGAAAAATGGCCAGATTGTATTAGAACAATTTTTTTATTAATATTCCGTAGCAAAAAAGTGATGGTGCCCCCGAAGTGATTTCCCCTTTGGCGGCACCATCACTTTCCCTTTCCCATAAGCAGCCCCCATTTTAAACCGGATTCCTACCCAAATAAATATTTACGCGTTTTTCAGAAATAACCACAGAATTCCCTTAATTTAGAAAGACATTTTAACCATGATTAATTGTAACGCTACCCAAACCCAGGCGTGACATTAAATTTTAAACTATGTCTTTATATACCCGATCCTCCTTTTCCATTGGGGACCATCATTTCACGTCATTCCATTCCCTGCAGTTATCACAAACCATCTATGGACATCATCGCTTCCGGATATTGATTGGCTACGACTGGCTCGATAAATTGGGACAGGGTATGTTTAGTGCTGCCAGGAATTTCCTGGGCAAGGAAATCAGCATCAGTATTACGCCCATGGATACTTTCGGGGTATATAAGCCCGTTATTTTTAATGGCCTGGTGACCAGTGTAAACACCGGGAAAGAAAATGACGGCACGCATGGTTTCTGTGTAATTGCCGGTGGCAGTCCTACCATCCTGCTGGACGATGACCCACACATCACCACCTTTGAACAACAACCTTTACAGAGCATCGTTACCCAATCCTTAAAAGGTACCAGTCCATATACACAAACGGCCGTGACACCAAATCATGAAGAAAATATCAAATATACCGTCCAGTACAAGGAAACCACCCAGCAGTTTATTACCCGGATGGCCGCCCGGTACGGTGAATGGTATTTTTACGACGGGCAGAAAATCATCTTTGGAAAGTATACGCCGCAGAAAGTATCCCTGACGCATCAGCAGGACCTGATGGACTTTGATATTGCCCTGGAAGTAAAGTCCAATAACACGCGGTATTCCGGTTATGAATACCGGCAGAATATAGTGGTGGAGAACAGCACCGGCGCTCAACCGGCTTCCAATATGAACGTATATGTTTCTCATCTCAAAGAAGTAAGTGAAAAATTATACCGCAAGCCTTCCCTTTTCAAGCCCAACTACGGCTTTAGCGGCAACGCCAAATCCCAGGTAGACGACCTGACTTCCCTGCAGCAACGGGGACGGCTATCTGAAATGGTAGTGCTAAGCGGTAGCAGCAGCAATACTTCACTGAAAATAGGCGACATCGTTTCCATCAATGAAAATGCAGCAGGGAATGTTCATCATGGCGAATTCCTGGTGACCGGCCTGGAGCACCATTGTACAGAAAACGGCGATTATCACAACACATTTACCGCCATTCCCGCTGATACGGCTATGCCACAGGTAGACCTGGTGGCGCTGAGTGGTTGTGAACCGCAAAGCGCCACGGTGACCGACAATGCAGACCCGAAGGGATTAGGCCGCATCAGGGTCCGGTTTCGCTGGCAACAGCAGGGGGCTACGCCCTGGCTCCGGATGATAGCCCCCCATGGCGGAGGCAACAAAGGCTTCTACTTTATACCGGAAGTAAATGAAGAGGTATGGGTCGCTTTTGAAGATGGTAATCCGGAAGCACCTTATGTGTTGGGCACCACGTATAACGGTGACGCCAAAACGGAGTTTGGCGACGACCAGAATAATATCAAAGCCATACGCACCCGAAGCGGACATACCATCATGCTGGATGATACCAGCAACGGTGAAAGTATCACCATTACAGACAAAAACGGCAACATCATTACGCTGGATACCAGCGGCAAACACATACATATTACTGCCCCGGAAAACCTTAACCTCACGGCAAAAAATATCCATATTTCCGCTAAAGAAAATATCACGATGGATGCAGGTAAAAATGTAGTGACAGATGCTGTTGACAACATCCGCGCTACCGCCGGAGAAGAATATGCCATGAAAGCCACTAATATCAGCGGCGAAGCCGGAGATGGTATTTCCTTCTTTGCACAGGAAGATTATAAACAAACCTCCGGCACCATGCAGCTGTTGTCGCTCCTGGGCGATATGAAAATCATTGGCAGCGGTACTACTGTATTACAAGGCAATAAGAAGGTCAAAATCAGCAGAGGATAATGCAGCGCATTTTAACCATTCCCCGTAACCTGCTGATAACAGGCACGGTCCAAAAACTTTTTCAGCTTCGTACTACTACGTATACCCGTATCCGTGATACGGCTGTAGAAAATGCTTTTCAGCGGCACCTGCATGTTAGCTGGGAAGATCTGCCCCATGGGCGGCAGCTGATTACCTGCCAGGTACTAAAAGAAAGCATGGCCTTAGATGATTCCTCTTCTCACCTGGAATATATTATTAAGGCCATCAGCGCAGTTACCCATACCGTTGAATTTTATGTTGATGAAAAACAACGGGTGACCGGTATCGCCAATATGCCAGCCATACAAGCGGCCTGGATGGAAACAAAAGCCCGCCTTTGGGCCGATTATAAAGGGATGGAGATTCAGCTGCTGACGGAAGGTTATGATAACCGCTTCCGACACGAAAAAGCGTTGCTGGACGATCTGTTGCAATACAATTTGTATGGTTTGTTTCTGAACCAGGTCAACAG
>NZ_DATCVJ010001104.1:0-23203 GCF_036566945.1 Chitinophaga sp.
GTGCCGGCTTTTGAATAATTGCCCTGCTGATTGTACGTCTGATATAATTGCTCCATCGCTGTTGCCCAGGAGGTATGCCTGAAAGCCACTTCGTAGGCCAGTTGTTCTTCTGTTGTGGAAATGACAGTGGTATCGCTGGTAGTGGTGGAAGTATTAAAAGGTTTGCTTCTTTTGAGCTTGGCGATTTTATAAGCGCCCGAGAGGGAATCGATAACAGTTAATGGCATGTTTTGTTGTAAGGCCGCCAGGCTCATTTCTTCGGCGCCAGTTACTTTTATAATGCCTTGTTGTTTCATAGCATTATAAAACACATCGGATAAAATGGCGTACCCTTTCAAATCCGGATGTACATGTTCCAGGATCAGGTCATTGCCAATGATATGTCCTTTGCTGTTGGCTTCAAATGCGGCATTGGCATCTACCAGGTGTGCATTTTTATATTTGCTGCATAATTCCAGGATGATGAGGTTCAACCGGGAAGGCGCCCGGAAACGAAGGGCATCCAGGTCTCTCGCCTTGTCGAAATAGGCTTTTGCGTTGGTGGTATCTCCTTTTTGATACAACAGGGTGCCCAGGTAATAATTGCATCCGGCATGTACAGGGTAAATATTATCTGCTGCCAGAAATGCATTTTGCGCAGCCAGGGAATCGCCCGACGCCAGGAGCTGCTCTCCTTTTTTATACAACGGCGTAAAACCGGGAAACTTCGTGCTATCGGGAGCAATGCTGATAAAAGGAAACAGGTCTTTTTCAGCAGATACCACATTGCTAAAAAAAACGGGCACCTGTGCTTCGTTCAGCAGGCGTAAAGTATTGTCCATGTTAGCGGAAAACTGCGCCATTCCTTTTTCGTACATCTCAGATCCCAACCGGATTTCATGTTCGGCTACCATCAGCTCCATACGGGTTTTGCCTTCTCCTTCCGGGCGGGCTGGTGTAAGGGCCGCCAGGTGTTGCAGTGTATTCGCCATCAGCTGAGTAAGCCGGTACTCCCGCAATTGTAAGATGAGATGAATCAGGAAAGGGCTACCTGCTATTTTATCGGTACTGCCGGTGCCAAGGCAACCGTAATACTCGTTATGACCTGTATAAATAAGTACGGCGTCGGGTTTGTAGGGCAACAGCTCTTTCGCGAAACCCTCCACTGTATAGGAATTAACGCCTGTTAGTGAAAGATTAATGATCTCCAAACGCTTGTCCGGGCAGTTATGCATCAGTCGGTATTGCAGCCAGCGATGAAACGAGCCATTATGAAAATAGGGATAACCGATGGTAGTCGATTCTCCCAACACAAAAATCCGAAGGGTATTCGGGTCCTTTACTTTCTTAAATAACTCTTTGTTGCCGGTAGTGGCGATTTCCTGATTGGAGAAATATTTACGGGAAGCATCGGGATTCAGGATATAATAATCGTTGTTACCAGGAGCTGTAATAAACAAACGCAGGTCATGACCATAATGGAATAGTCGTAGTGCTAACTCCAAACCACCCAGTAACATAAAGGGAAAAAGAATGCTGATGATTTTAATCACCAGCATTCTTTTCTTTTGTAATAAAGCGGCCTGAGTGCCATAGTCGTGGAATCTTGTCTTATTCATTTCAATGCAATTTATATGGCCAGCCTTAATAGCAGCACTAATAATGCACTAACGCGAAAAAGAAAAATGAATTAAGTTTTAATTAAGTGGCGGGGAGAGCGGAGGGGAAGGCCTTCGGCCTTTGTCTTTATCAGGATTAGACTGATTTTGATGATTTTATTTCCTGATAAATATCGATAGTTACTTGTTTTTAAAAGCTTTTAAAGACAAGATAGAGCTCCATCTATAAAAGAAATAAAATCATCATAATCAGTCTAATCAGTCTAATCCTGATAAAGACAAGCGCCGAAGGCGCTCCCCTCCGCCTACTTATCACCCGAATACGTGGTAAACGCATGTGGGAATTCTTCCCCGTACATGTGCTGGTACTCTTTGGTGAACTTGTTGAAGGCTGTTTTAGCAAGCGAATGCCGGCCAAGTAATACGAGGCTGCTACATTTCAGTCGCAGTGCTTCTTCATTTACCGGGTCAAACAGGAAAATGCTATCCGCAATTTCAATCAGCAATTCGGGATCAGTTTTAAACTGTACGGCTGCTTCTGTTAAAATATCGAGTGCATTATTGGAGATCTCTGATTGAATGTCTTCCAGCCAGCTGTAGTTGGCATCAGGCAGGAAAGAGCCGCGGCGCAGTATGCTTAACAGCTCCCGCACCGGTTGTTGCGGCAAAGGACGCGGTGCATGCAGCAGGTGCTGAAAATCGGCCAGGTCTATGCGGATGTCTTCTGTAGCGTATTGTAAGCTCCAGCGGTCGGCTTCTTTTACAAATGCACAGGCGCCCAGCTTATCAAGTATGGCTTTTAGCTTCACCATATTTACGGAACGATTGTTCTGTGCTTCCTTGCTGGACTTATCGCGCCATAAGGTGGCATATAGTTTATCGGAAGAAATGCCTTTCCCGGAACGGATCGTATTAATGGCGATCAGCAGGAATAATTCCTTGAGTAGCGGCGTAAAGAATTTGGTGACATCCTGCCCGTCTTTATCCTGTACTTCAAAAGGACCAAAGAAAAAGATATTGCCTTTTTTCGCGGCTTCGGGTACAGGAATGGCTTCCACATCTGCTGTTATTTCCGGCGTTGCGGGCGTAGCGGTGGGTGGTGCCTGCGTTACAACGGCCGGTGGCGCCGGTACCTGCGGCGTAGCTATGGCTGCGGCGACTGGCTTCTTCCGGCGTTTCAGGAATAAAAGAATGCCGAGAGCGCCCAGCGGAATGAGCAACAGGTAATACCAACCGGCAAAATCAGGGAGACGGGAAGTATCCGCGATCATTACATCCGGCGGAAATTCCAGGGTATATACTTTTACAGCAGTGATATTGTCTTTGGACGTATACAGTGTTACGGCCACCAGTTTTTTACTGTCTTTACAATAATACAGATCCGCGAAAGATTTGATATCATGAAAAGAATATGGGATCGCATCAGCCAGCGGGGTGTATTTGGGTTCCTGCAATGATCCTTCGATCAGCTGCAGGGTGGTACTGAATTTATCGTCCGGGAAAATGAGTGCATAGTAAGCCCTGGTGTCAGGATCGATGACCAGGCTGTTGGCAAAACAGAACTGCGCCGGTGGTTCCGGCAGCTGGTAAATTTTATGAAAAGAATGATCATGGACCGCGAATGCCATGAGATCATAATAGTGTCGTGGATTCACCACCTGGTTACCGCTATTGCTGCCATATCCCCCAAGGATATACGCCGTATCGCCGGCTGCATTGGTACCGGTTGCCGCGAGGTAGCGCGGCGTAAGCCGTTCGCCGCTGGTGGGAACAGAATCCCATTTGCGGTCTGCGAAATGATATCGTTGTACGGTATTCTTGTACTGCATCTGACCGTAGCCACCCAGGATGTAGAGCGAAGAATCTGCCGCCGATATAAATTTGTTGGCCTGCCAGAATACAGTGAGTAAATCCGGTGAATAGCTCACCTCCCACTTGCGGGCAATAGAATCGTAGGCCCCGGCCTTTTTATGATCAATATAAAAATTATACAGCTTTTTAGTAAATGGATTGAACACCGACTGGTTACCGGGCATCAGGCTATCGAGTCGCTGTGTGAGCCGGATGGCTTGCTGCTGTTCCGTTTTAAAAGAGATGTTATATAAGGAGTCAGCAGATACCATATAGAGGACTTCCGTATTTTTATCGAATGCCACACTGGGGTTACCATTGATTTCCCATTGCTGCACCAGGCTCCAGTTGCGGTGCTTGGGTCCTATCCAGTTGGCGTTATTGATCACGGCTGTTTTTCCTTCTACAATATCGGTGGCGGTGTTGCCGGTATTTTCAGAGAGGGGCCAGTTATATTTCACGGTACTGCCTTCTTTCACCAATATATTCCGGAGGTTCATGGGCGGTATGTCTACCGTTTGAAATCCTTCATAGGTATTGGTACCAAAGAATACGCGCGTACACATCGGTGTACCTAATTTTGCCGGACCTTTGGCAATGAATTTATCATTCAGGTAGATGGCCGCCTCATTATTCGCTAAATCAAACCGGATCGTAAAGTGCGTCCATTTGCCGAACAAGGCAGTAGAGTCTACCGCAAACACCCTGGAGAAACTTTCGCCGATAAGAAAATTGAAGGTCCGCTCCTTCTGATTATATACGAGGTCTATATTCTGGTTGTTGGCCGCAATAATTCTCAGTACATATCCGAAATAAGTTTCCTTATAAGGCAGGAAGTTGAGATCGAAGGAAATCTCCGCCTCTTTCTTAAAACAGAGGGGGCCGGAGGAGGTTAGGTTCAGCGTTGTTCGTCTTTCCTGCACTACTTCATGACTAGAAAAGCGTAATCCATAGGATTGAGCATAACCAGCATTTGTAATCAGATGAACAGATAAAAATAGTAAAAGGATAAATTTCCACATACTCCGCTAAAAAACTAAAATAACTAACTATTCAATATTTAAGATCTAACGCCACGTGGAATATACAAATAATAAACAAATTAGTGCTTTTTTATGCACTAATAATCAATGACAAATGTAAAATATACACGCTATGCTGCTATCACCTTCCTGGTAAACAGTTATTTTTTATTTTAAAAATTGGTTGACTAATACTTCCCATTCTTCTTCTTTCGTGTAGGCGGGACGTTTGGTGCCGGCCCGGCGATACCAGTAGTCGGCATTTGATTCGTCTCCTTCCACGCGGTGCAGGTAAGCATGTACCCGGGCAGCCTCTGTGCCTGGCAGATCATCTACCAGGTCGTGTGCTTTTTTCCAGTTGCCTTTACCATCGTACCAGAGCGATTCCAGAAATGTAGACAGTTGCTTTGGTGGATGTGCATCCTTTAAGGATTGTTTAAATTCAATAAAATCCATCTTTAAATTTTACCAGCCAATATTAAACGAATATTAAATGTGGAACTCAAATATACGGAAGCAGGGAGCAAAACGGCACCTTATGATATTAAATTAGCACATAATCAACGATCTTCCAATGCAAATGTCTATACTATATTGTTTCCTTTCATCCTTTTTCCTGAAAAAAAATTCATTATTCCGTTATTTTGCGACCCACAAATCAAAATTGCCTACAAATCCATGAGTGAACAAACTAAGCCGCGCGTGTCGGTTTCCCTATCTCTTTTTATTGTCGGATTGACATTAATTACACAGGGATGTAAAGACAAGACTACAACTGCTGCGATGTCTACACCGGAAGATAACCGTTTCACGAAAACGATTCTTTCCAACGACCTCAACGAACCCATGGAGCTGGCAGTAGCCAACAGCGGGGATGTGTACTTTATTGAACGCAGCGGTAAGCTGTATCATTATGATCCGGGCACTCAGGCGACGAAAGTCGTATATGCCTTCCCGGTACTGCCCGACACAAAGGAAGGTTTCGGTAACGGATTGCTGGGTGTTACCCTGGACCCTGCTTTTGACAAGAATCATTATATCTATTTTTATTATACCCCCAATGCAACGCCGGTCGCCAACCAGGTATCCCGGTTTACCATGGCAGGTAAAGACTCGCTGATAACAGCGTCAGAGAAAGTATTATTGAAAGTGCCACTGGAAGTGGAAGTAAGCGCACATACCGGTGGCTCACTGGACTGGGACAGAGACGGTAATCTCTATATCTCCACCGGCGATAACACGGTACCTTTTGCCTCTAACGGTTACGCACCTATTGATCAGATTCCCGGCCGCGTGACCTTCGACGCAGAACGTTCTGCCGGTAACACCAATGATCTCCGGGGTAAAGTGCTGCGTATTCATCCGGAAGCAGATGGCAGCTACTCCATTCCTGCGGGCAACCTGTTTCCCAAAGGCACCCCTGCTACCAGACCTGAAATATATACCATGGGTTGCCGCAACCCTTACCGTATGTCGGTAGATACGGCTACCGGTATTGTATACTGGGGGGAAGTAGGCCCCGATGCAGGTCAGGATGGAGAACAAGGCCCCCGTGGTTATGATGAAATCAACCAGGCGAAGAAACCCGGCAACTATGGCTGGCCTTACCTGGTAGGTGATAACAAAGCTTATCCGCATTACGACTTTGCCACCAAAGTAATCGGCGCGCCGTTTAAGGCGGAAGCACCGGATAATAATTCCCCGCTCAACACCGGGTTGAAAGTATTGCCACCGGCACAAAAGGCGATGATCTGGTACCCGTACGACTCCTTACCACAGTTTGCCCAACTGGGCAACGGTGGCCGTTGCGCCATGGCAGGACCGGTATTCCATTACAACAAAGCCACCGCCAGTGCTACCGGCTTACCGGAATACTTCGATAAAGGACTATTTATTTATGACTGGATGCGTAACTGGGTATATGTAGTAAGACTCGATTCCCAGTACAACTACCAGCGCATGGAGCCATTCATGGGCAGCAACGGCGATTTCAGACGTCCGGTAGACATGGCCTTTGGTAAGGGTGGCGACCTTTACATCCTGGAATATGGTTCCGTTTATGGCATCGATAATGATGATGCACGCCTGGTGCGCGTGGCATACAATGGCGGCAACCGCGCGCCGGTAGCAATAATCAACACTGTTGACACAGCAGGCACGGCACCACTGAAAGTAAATTTCAACAGCGATAAAAGCTATGATTTCGATAAAGATAAACTAACCTATGCGTGGAATTTTGGTGATGGAGAAGCCGCTTCCACCGAAGCCAATCCTATACATACCTACCAAAAAGAAGGTACGCACTCCGCTATCCTCACCATCACAGATCCAGGTGGTATAAAGAGCAGCGATACCGTGGTAATCAGAGTAGGCAATACAGTGCCGGCAGTAAAAGTCAGCACCACGGATAATGGTACTTTTTATTTCGATAATAGTCCACTGCATTACACCGTCACCGTTAGCGACAAAGAAGATGCGGCTATCAATAATGATCAGCTGCTCATTGGACTCCATTATGTGCCCCGTGCTAAAAACAAGGCCACACAGGGTCATCAGCTCATCACCGCCATCCCGGTACATCCGGGTAAATT
Organism: Chitinophaga sp.; assembly: GCF_036566945.1. Taxonomy (GTDB): domain Bacteria; phylum Bacteroidota; class Bacteroidia; order Chitinophagales; family Chitinophagaceae; genus Chitinophaga. The sequence goes on from NZ_DATCVJ010001104.1 coordinate 7,063, forward strand.
GCTGATGGAAGGCAGCGACTGTAAAGCCTGTCATCAGCTGGATAAAGCCTCCGTAGGACCTGCGTTTACACAGGTAGCCAAACGCTATGAGCACGATAAAAATGCGCCGTTGCACCTCGCCAACAAAATCATCAAAGGTGGTGGTGGCAACTGGGGCGAGCATTCTATGGCCGCACATCCACAGCTGTCGCTCGACGATGCCGGACAAATCGTTAAATACATCTTGTCGCTGTCTGCTCCCGAAGCCGGCAACCTTCCGCCTGCCGGCACAGTAGCCCTGAAGGATCACCTGGGCAAAGAAAAATATGGTAACTATATTCTGGCAGCTTCCTATACAGATGGCGGCGGCAAAGCCTCCCCACTAACCAGCAGCGACCTGCTGGTACTACGTTCATTACGTGTACAGGGAGAAGATGCAGATGAGGTACATAACATCAACCGCTCTTCCAACGAGCTGGGCGCCATACATAACAAGTCTTATTTTCTTTTCAAAAACATAGACCTGAAGGGCATCCATAAAGTAACCTATCACTATTCTTCCCTGAACAGAGATGCCATACTGGAAGTACATACCGGCAGCGTAGATGGTCCTGTCATCAGCACGCTGGCCTACAAAGCCACCGGCGACTGGGAGAAATTTATAGATGTAACCACTCCTATCAAAGATCCGGGTGGCAGAAATGACCTCTATTTCGTATTCAGAAAAGATCAGGCGCCAGATCAGCACCTGTTTACGCTGGACTGGATGGAGTTTAAGCCGTAATAATTTTGTGCTTTTATATTTCAGGATTTTGTGTTACTTTTTGGGGACTATTTGCATCGCAGGTAGTCCCCAAAATATTTTTATACCCCAAAGATGAAACAACAAGCTTAGACAGGAAAGTAGAAACACTATTTGATTAGTCATACAACCCCAAAGATTACTCATCTCCCCAAAAAAATTTTATGCAAAACACAAAAGTTTTGAAGCGCCTGCTATGCATGGCATTATTTTTCCGTTGAAATTTTATAACGCAGGATTAATTATCGGATCATGTGTGACCCCAAATATCCACATGCCCTTATTTGTTAACGCTTAAAGCATGGCGCATTATGCAACTCATTGTAACTGTTAAAAAATTAAACAAGCGGAATCGGGTACCCGCCAAACTCACCGACAAAGACAGTATCATCGGCACCGTACACCAGGGATTTAAATTTGAAGGTACAGAAGTAACCGTCCGTGATCCGGCACTGGGGAAATGGTATAAAGACCGTGACGGGTATTACTACTGGGGTGGTGGATTAATGGTACTGCCTGCACCGCCCAACCATGTAATAGATGGTTTGCCGGCACACCTTCCAGCCGATTACCTGCTGGGCGCCGACCTGTCGCATTACAATGCGCAACCCGACTGGGATGCGATCAGTAATGCCGGAATTACTTTTGTGTATATCAAAATTTCTGAAGGCGTAGGTACGCCCGACCGGAAAGCTGCCACACATGCAGACAATGCCCTGGCACGTGGTCTTAAAACAGGCTATTATCATTTTTGCCGGCCCGACACCCGGAACGGCGGCACCGTTCAGAAAGATGCCATCGCAGAAGCCAATGAGGCGGTGATCATCCTGCAACAACTGCCTCCCACCACCCTGCCGCTGGTGCTGGATCTGGAAGATCAAACCAGTTGGGATACGCCGCTACAGCGAAAGGATTATCTCACCTGGATAGAAACATTCATTCACCAGATCATCCAGTCCACCGGCGTTACACCGGTGATCTATAGCCGTAAAGAATACCTCGACCGGAAATTGCCCGCAAATCATACGTTGGGAAAATACCATCTCTGGCTGGCCAATTATTCGGTGAAGGATACCACGAAACTTAAATGCCCGATAGGCTGGCAGGACTGGAGTATCTGGCAATTCACAGGAAAAGCGCACGTTGGAGGCAATGCTGCACTGGATTTGAATATCATGAAAGACCTGACGATAATAACCCCGTAATTATTGCTTTCCTAACAGCTGCAACAGGTCCGCTTTCAGGGTATTCGAATATCCGTCCTGGGCAAATAATACTTTACCGTCTTTCCCGATGACATATAGCACGGGGTAGCCGGCAACCTTATAATCTGCTGCAATGGTTTTTCCATTGTATGCACTTACTATGTCCAGTTTTCTCTCGGCTAAAAATTGATCCAGGTGCATGGTCACCGGATCATCAATGCCATTTACGCCGATGAATACCACATCTGGTCTGTTCAGCTGCTCCTTCAATTGCTGCATATCCAGCATTTGATGATAACAGGGAATACATGTCCTGTACCAAAAATCCATCACCACAATTTTCCCTTTGTAGTCGGCCAATGCAATGCTATCCTTTCCTATAGCCGGCAACTTCCAGGCAGGCGCCTGTGTGCCTGCACGCAGTAATTGCACTTTCAATTTATTATCAGCGCCTGCAAATTGCCGTACCTGGTTGTAGTCGTTCATGGCAGCAATGGTAAAAACGCTATCCGGCACATACATCTTCTTAAACTGAGCGACGGTATGTGTAAATATAGTCGTCTCCGTTACATTTCTTACAGCTTCCCTCCACTCTATCACTTCCTTTACCGGCAGAAAGGAAATCTTATTGACATAAAAACAGGTCGTGACTTTCTTTTTTTCGCCCGCATCACCTGGCAGCATCAGCTTCCAGCATTTTTCCCCGTTAATGACTTCATCGGGGAGCAATTGTATTTTATTGATGAGCGTATCATGGGTATATTGCTGTAAAAAAGTATTGGCAGAAATAATAAAAGGAAACAACCCGTCATCGCCGAACAAACGCCTTACTTCTTCCGGGTATTTACGTACATTCGTTACCGTTACCACCCTGTCAGACTTCTCCATTATAATTGTTCCATTGTAAATTTTATGGATCTTGTTGTCGTTCCTCACGGCAGCCAGTTTATAACCCATTACGCTGTCCCTGTTATTGGCTCTGAAGTAGCAGGCAGACACGCTGCCGGAATGAATGGGCTGCTGACCGGGAGCTGTTCTTTTATAGTCCTCCGTTAAGGTGTATTGTCCCGTCTGGGTATTTTCAACCGCCGCATTTATCTTGTTAAGAATTTCTTTCGGCGTTTGTTGTTGGGCAAACGTAGTCACCGTATTTACAAGTAGGATAGCACTAAGAAGGATCTGTTTCACTTTTTGAATTTATAGGGCATGGAAAATATTCACAACTAATATATACAAAATATATCATTTGTTAGATATAAAAATAAAAGAGCCCCCTTGGTGAGTAGTGGTCCGCCCGCTTGCAGGCAACTGTCTTTACCTGTGTTTTCCAGCGTGATTTTTTTACCGAAAGACTCCTGTTGCGCCACTCCTTTTCGTGCCGGCGGCAGTCTTTATCCATTTATTTTTCATCTTACCACATTTCATTTTATCCATTATCAAAAAAATAAGGGGCTGCCGATCAGCCCCTTCTGTTATCACCTGATCAAAAGAGAATCTTCCACGATTCTATAGGCATAAAGGATTATTTTTTGAATTGCTTTCTAACGATGTTGAGATACAGTTCTCCATAGCTCTGCGCGGGTTCCAGCTGCATATCTTCCTGCCAGTTGTTGAATGCATCAATCATGATCATTCTTGTTTTACTGCTGGCATTCATTTTAGCTACGTTGCACAACTGCTGGAATAAAGCCCCACTATCAGCACGCGGATAATTGGGATTGGTACTGGTAGGAGTTGCTATCAGCCAGTTGTAGGCCGGCGTAATATTCGGGATATAGTCGGCTCCGAAATTTTGCGCAAAATATTCTTTGGAATATTTCCAGTTCTGATCCATCGCCTGCGGCAATACGTACCAGCGATCCCAGTTGTTGGGCTGGGAGCTGAACGACTGATGACAGATGGCATCTACACAGCCTTTGAAACGAATCTCATAGCGGGCAGGCGGTGTCCAGCGGTCCTGCATACCTACAATGTAAGGTTGTATCCCCATAGCGCCCAAACGGCTTCTCAGCGTATCATAAATGGCTTTGTTATTATCGGAATACAACACCTGTGCATTCTGGATATAGATCAACGGTTTACCATCTACTTTCATGTAGTTGGCATCCTGCATATAAGGCACTACCCTGCTGAAGTCCTGGAAAAACTGCTCCAGTTTCACCTTATCTTTTTCTAACGGGTTGGTGGCACTGATGCCATAGGAACCGGTAGAGAAATTGTACATCATGGCAAATTTCATTTTGCCTTCTCCATCGCTGTCAATAAACGTGCGGATCACGGTGGAATCTGACTTGAAGTTGTTCGCATCTTTATTCGGAGAGCGGAAAGAGAACACAAAATAATCGAGTCCTGCTTTCACGCCATAGCTGATGTGTTGCGGCATGACGGCCGGCGTAATTTTTCCGCTGGGATAGCTGTACTTCCCTACCACCGGCTCTTCTTTGATAGCGGCATTCCAGCCACCGAAGCTGTAGTAAAATGCACCTACCACATAGTCCTGCGTAACGGGTATCTCGTTTATTTTATAATTCAGGACATTATCATCTACCGACGGTCCGGTCATGTCTTTCTTACATGCGAATAGCGACAGGCACACAGCGGCGGCAAAAAGTATATTAAAACGTTTCATAATTGCATTATAATTTATGGATGATAAGTCGCGGTAACACCGTATTTAAAGCCATTGGCAGCAGCAGCGGCCTGCAGCGACTGAATAGTGGTGCCATACCATTTCCGCAGAAAAGCATAATCGTACGTAGCGTTGGCATTGGCCCAGTCAGGTATTTCATGATGGTTGGCAAAATGCAGCTCCTGGTAAATGTCGTAGTCATCCACGCGGGTAGTACCCAGTTCCTGTAAGGCGCCCTGGTAGCCCACCGGGTTCAGGTTCACGACAGATACCGGGTAAGACATTCTGCCGGGAATATCAGAATAGGTGGGATTAGGTGAGTAAGCAGCATTTCCACCGGGATTGGTATGTGGTGGTAAATTAAATACCCATGTTCTGCGTTCCAGCGCCCAGCAATCATATCCGCCATCGGGGAAATAATTCAGCCATCGCTGTGTCCAGATTTTGTAGTTATCATCCAGTGGAATATCCGTGTTCACCAGGCTCAGGTAATTATTAAATCCTTTCCCCTGGGTACCCCACTTAATACCATCTCTTGCTTTATAAGCATCCCGCAGGGAGCTGTTAATTCCCCAGTAGGCAAAGTTAGCATCAATGCCGGCATAGTAATATTGTTCCGCCGACATAGCGCCACCCAGGCCCAGTTTCGCTGCTTCCGCTTTCAGGAAAAGTGCTTCTGCGTAAGACAACATAATGAAGGGCCGGTTCGGCTGAAAGATGATGGGATTGGCATTGGAATATGATTTGATATCCGAACCACCTACCGCATCAGGCAAACCTGCCAGGTTGGTCCATCCGGCTAACTTGGTACCCGCTTTGGGCTGACCAAAGTACGGCAATGGATAGGTCACCACCCGCAGTGAGTCATCCAAATCGCTGGTGAGCGTATCCGTTACTATGTAGCGATTGGCCAGTGGCACCGAATCGTAATAAACAGACAATCTTGGATCGCTGTAAGAGCGGAACAGCGTGAGTATATATTCACTCAGCTTAGGCGCTTGTCCGGTGGCGGTTGGATTATAAGGAAAATAGTTATTACCCTTGATGTATTTTACGAAGTATGGATTTTCATTGCCATTCACATTTTCAAAACTCATCTTCGTAGTTTCCATTTCATTGCTGATGGTGGTGGCTTCTGTTGCCATCACGTCGCGGATATGATCGGTGGCTACGCCGCCCATATTTTTCATGCACTGAAGTGCCATCTTTAAGCGCAGGGTATTGGCAAACTTTACCCAGTTGGTGAGGTTACCGTTGTAGATCACATCGTAGGCCATTTTATCGCCGGCAGGTTTAATTTTACCAGCGGCATCTTTGAGGGTAGCGAGTACATAACTGTATACGCTATCTTCATTATCGAACTGAATAGCCGACAAATGTTCCGGATCATTGGCCTGCGTTAATGGTACTGGACCGTAGTTGCCTGCCAGGATGGAATACGCATAGGCTTTAAGAATCCTCGCGATCTGTACACGGTTATTAAAAGCGGAATCATTTCCATAATTCACTTCTATTTGATGCAGGTTGCCGAGCACGCCCTGGTACATGGTTTGCCATAAACCGGCATCGGTTACATCATAGCGATTGGCCTGCTGACAAAGTAAATGGCCCAGGTCCCAGTATTTGCTGGTATTGTGATTGGCCATTTGGGTATTCAGGTTTTTTACGGCGGCCAGGATACCTGCTTCCGGCGTGGCTTTGGTAAACTGTGTAGGATCTGTATTGAGATGGGTAAAATCCCTGGTACAGCCCCAGCACAGGATCATGATAAAAGAAAATATAACGACTGCTTTCATGTTGCTTATTTAAAAAGTTACTTTCAGGTCAAATCCATAAATCGCATAAGGGAATGATCCGCCAGATTCAATACCCTGCGCATTACCAGTTGTATTCGCTGCTTCAGGATCTATACCCTTTGGCGTATGTTTGAAAAGTGTCCACAGGTTTCTGCCTACAAAAGCGAGGCGCGTAGATTTAAACGGCGTGCCTTTTATAATCCCCGATGGAATGGTATAGCCGAATATCAGTTCGCTGAGTTTTATATTGGAAGCGTTGAAAGTAATCGCCGGTGTGTTGTTCACCACCATATCAGAATTATAGGTAGTAGGATTCATCCAGATACCACTTTTTACACCGGGCTGCATACGGCCATTTTCATCCAGTATGTATTTACCTGATTTATCTACCAGCGGGAAATAAGCATCGGTATACCTCGCGCCTTTAGGTCTGGCGGCATCTGAATAAGGTGTAGTACCCGTGCTGATCGCCTGTCCGTTGCCCATGCGCTCCTGGTCATTTTCGCCCAGGATCACATTACTCATCAGCCACTCATCCCTGCCATATAAACTGGCAATGGTGTTGCCGGCAAAATTGGCGCGGCCATAGGAAGCAGAATAAATGATGCCGCCCCATTTCACGGTAAACAGGAAGGACAAATCAAATGCACCATATTTGAAATTGGAGCCCAGTGATCCGATCCAGTCGGGATGGAAATTACCCAACAGTACATTCGGATCGGCAATGGTTCTGCCATTGGTTGGATTTACCAATAAGGTATCATGCGTTTGGTAAGGTGCATTGCCCGTTAGTTGCCCGTAAGGCTGGCCTACAATGGCATTCACGGTAGCGCCTAAGGTGGTGCCAAGAGAAAGTTTATCAATACCCGGGGCCAGCGATAACACCATGTTCCGGTTCATAGACCAGTTAGCCAATACATTCCAGCGCAGCTTTTTAGTTTGCAGGGCTACCGCATTCAAGGATACTTCCACGCCCCTGTTGCGCATTTCACCGGCATTCATAATGCGGGTAGAAAAACCTGTTTCCGTAGGGAGTTGCGCCCTGATGATTTGATTAGTCGTATTGGATTGATATACGTTAGTCGTTACCTGTAACCGGCTTTGAAAGAGTGCCAGCTCCAGTCCTGCTTCACGGGAAAATGTTTTTTCCGGCATTAATGCATCGTTATTCAGCTGACTGCCGTTACCATAATTCAGGTAAGGATAGCCCTGGAACAAGCCGCTATAGGCATACGTGGTGATCAGCGACTGTGGCGGCGCTGCATTACCTACCTGCGCAACGGAAGCTCTCAGCTTACCATAATTCACGATGCTGTTTTTCGGCAGGAAGTTGGAGAAAATAAAACTACCACTCAGCGATGGATAGAAAAAAGAACTGTTGGCGACCGGCAAAGTGGAAGACCAGTCGTTCCTCGCCGTTACATCAAAAAAGAGGAAGTCCCTGAAACCCACGGTGGCACTACCGTAAATTGATTGCACATTAGAACGCACGTTTGATTCAAAAGCAAAAGGAAATGCGTTGCTGTTCTGAATACTAGGCATATCATGTACCAGCAGGGAAGAGATGTTAGCGCCCCTGTTAAGATTATTGGTAGTCACGTATTCCGCGCCGGCGTTGGCCGACAGGGTGACGGAGCTGCTCAGTTTATTATTGTACATGAACATTCCCTGGTAGTCCCACATCTGGTTATTCTGAGAACCGTTGGAATAATATCCCAGCGGTGTTTTCAGTCCACCCAGTTCTTTGTACTGATACAGACTGGCAAACGCGATATCTGTAGATGCCTGCAAACGGAAATTCAAATGAGGGGTCAGTTTAGCCGTAGCCGTTATACCACCCAGAATCCTGTTACGGGTATCTTCATTTTGATTTTCGTACAACATCCACATCGGATTTTCCGTGTTATTGACCGAACCATAGGTAACTGAGTTGCCGTTGGCATCTGCCCAGGGGCTCAGTGCATCAATATTTAAACTACGGGGCATATATACATAGGCCGACATAGGACTGGATGCATCCAGGTTCCTGTAGGTACGGTTCTTTGTATGCTGATTGGTGTAGGTAATTCTTGTGTCGATATTAAAAACATTTCCCAGTTTACGGCTGGCCGTTAATGCTACGTTATGCCGTTTGATGATATTCTGGTTTTTCAGTACATCATCACTGTTGGTAAAAGTGTAAGACAGGCGGAAGGCGGACAATGCATCGGCCTTGCTGATAGAAATACCGGAAGCATTGGTTACGCTGGGTTTATAAAACTCCGTGACGTTGGTGGGTTGCGGTGAGTAGCCACCGGGGATAGGCTTGCCGTTAAAATCGTTGTAAGGCTGTCCTAACATCGGCATGCCCCAGGTAGAACCGTTGGTACCCATGCGCACCGCGCCGGTACCTGGCACAATATTATTGCCATTGCCCACCAGGAAGCCATTGCCTCCTTCTCCATACACATTCTGATAAGCGGGAAACTGGGAGATACTATTTATCAAAGTATTTTGATTAATAGCGATGCCCAGGTTGGACTCTTCTATCTTTCCTTTTTTGGTAACGATGAGGATGGCCCCATTGGCAGCTCTTGACCCATAAAGGGCGGCGGCATTGGGCCCCTGCAGCACGGTGATGGATTCCACATCATCCGGATTGAGATCGGCGGCGCCGTTTCCGAAATCCAGTTTATCATCGGCCGAATTTTCACCCATATCGTTATTAATGGGCACCCCATCCACTACCCACAGTGGCTGATTGTTCTGCGTCATGGAGTTTTCCCCGCGGATCACGATCCTGCTGGAAGATCCCGGCTGCCCGTTGGTGGTCACCTGCAAACCTGCCACCTTACCGGCTAAGCCGTTCACGATGTTCAGGTCACGCGCTTCCGTAAGGTTATCCGGATTGACGGTTTGAGAGGAATAGCCAATTGATTTTTTCGCGCGGTTCAAACCAAGGGCGCCTGTTACCACCACATTCTTTAAATTAATGGCGGAGGTTTTTAATAAAAATTGTACGGCTGTTTTTCCGTTAAGGGTGATCTCCTGGGTTTCATACCCTGTCATGGTAGCCTTTAAAATTGTTTTCTGTGGATCTGTTACATACATCGAGAAAGTACCGTCTTCAGACGAGGCCACCCCGTTGCGGGTGTCTTTAACGATAATACTCACGCCAGGCAGGGGATTGTTTTTGTCATCAGTAGCCTTCCCCCTGATAAGGGTTCGCTGCGCCATTGCCTGCGTACAACAGAACAAGAGCAAGACTGGCAAGCAGAATTTCATCATTGATTGATAATTAATGGTTTAAAAAAGAAACGGGAATCGTGGAATTTTTTCAGAAAAAGCGGGAGCTACCTTGAAAAGATGGATAGGAAAGGACATCTTTCAGATCGTGGAATTGAGTAACTGAGCGCATCGCTGAAAAAAAATAAATTATACTGCAAATCAATGACCTGCGCGCTAATAAATCCATTAACGATCGCATTAATGCGCCGTTAATCGGTATAATTTTTTAAAAAAAGACGGGAAAGAATGATCAGGAGATGATTTCCTGGAAGGTGAGCACAAAGGCTTCCCCGTACATGTGCCGGTAATCTTTGCAGAACTTTTCATACACCGACCGCGCCAGAGAGAGGCGGCCCTGTTGAATAAGGCTTTTACATTTTATACGAAGGGCTACTTCGTGAATAGGATCAAACACAAAAATGCTGCTGGCTATTTCTATATAAGTTTCGGGAGATGTGGTAGCAGGCAGTTCATCGATGGCTTTTAACAGCACGTCGAGCGCCTTCGAGGAGATGTCAGATTTAATGTCCTCCAGCCAGGCATAATCTGTACGATACAGGAAGGTACCTTCTTTGACTATTTTTAGTAAAACAGATAAACGTTCTATCCCCATCTCCGGAGATTTCACCAGCCAGCTGAAATCGGCCAGGTCTATCCAGAGCAATGCCGGATCGTACTGCATCTTCCAGCGGCCTTCTTCCCGGAGAATAACGCCACCGCCCAACTTCTCCAGTATGCCTTTTAGTTTCACCATATTCACGGACCGGTTGTTGCGGGCGTCTCTTTCCGACTTATCATGCCAGAGCAGCTCATATAATTTTTCGGAAGAGATGCCTTTGCCTGACCATTCGGTATGGATAACGATCAACAGGAACATTTCTTTTAGCAGGGGCGAAAACAAATGCGTCAACGAATTTTTATCTTTATCGATCACCTGGAATTCACCAAATAATAGCAGGGCTGCTTTGTCCGCGGAGCGGTCCTCTTCCCGAGTCGTCGTAATCGCTGCTACCGGCAATGGTTCCGGCAGGTGTACTACAGGCGCTTTTTCCTGCGCTATCACCGGCATCGCTTTTGGTACTATTGGTCGCCGCTTATATATATAATACAGTATAGTCGCCAACAGGCCGGCACCGGCAAGGAGTAACCACCACCATCTACCATCTATCTCACGCTTATTACCGGCGGGAAAGAACGAAAGTTGTCCGGGAGGAAAGGCCAGTGAATAGATCCTGATTTCAGTGGACCGGTCCCTGTCGGTGATCTGTGTAATAGCCACCAGCTGGCTGCTGCGCGGGCAATAGAACAGGTCTGCCGCAGAACGGTTGTCGAGGAATGCATACGGGATAGTATCGGCTGCCAGCTGATATTCCGGACGCAGCAACGAACCTTTGATCAGTTGCAAACGGGATTTAAACCGGTCTTTCGGAAACATCAGTGCATAATAACTATGATCGGTGGTATCAATGAACATAGAGGAGGCAAACACGAAAGGCGCTGGTGGTTCCGGGAGACTGAATAACTTTTTAATTTTTTTTCCTTTCACATCAAACTGCAGCAGGTCGTAGTAATAGGTAGGATTGAGCATTTGCTCTCCGGTGCCACTGCCATAACCACCGAGGATATACGCCGTATCGCCACCATGCGACACACCGAGTGCCGCCAGGTATCTTGGCTTATAGTCACTTTGCTGCACGTTCACCATCTCCCACTTCCGGCTGTTGAAGTCGTAGCGTTGTACGCTATTCTTATATTTCAGCTGACCGTAACCGCCAAGAATATACAATGCATTTTCGCTGCGGTTAATAAATTTATTGGGTTGCCAGTATTCGGTGATGTCAACCGAATCAAAGGGCATATCCCAATTGCGGCTGGCCGGCACATAAGCCGACAGCTCCCGCTGGTCAATATGAACGCTGTACAGGATACGATCCCCTGGGTTGTAGATCGACTGGAAACCGGCGGAAAGATATACGGGCCGCAACAGCGCCTGGGACCTCGGCACTTTATCGCGAAGGAGAAAATGATAGATGCTGTCGACACCCACCAGGTGTACTTCTTCTTCCGAAGGATCAAAAGTATAACTACCATTACCCTTCACCGTTAGTACCTGTAACAGTTGCCAATGCTGGTGCAACGGCGTAGCCCAGACCGGATTGCTGACCACGGCTACTTTGCCATGCAGACTATCCACCGCATTTTTCCCGCTGAGTTCATTCAGTGGCCAGCAGGCAAACAATGCTTTATTTTTATACAACGACACCTCTTTCAGCTGCATAGGTGGCAGATCAGTAGTATTAAAACCATGCAGCTCGCAAGCACCAAAAAAGATCCGGAAACATTGATCTTCCAGGTTTATTTTCGCGCTGCCACAAGGCTTTCCATTCACCGTGAGCGACAACTGCTCCTGATCATACTGCAGGGAACAACTGTTCCAGTGATGGAACAACGCCGTACTGTCCAGCTGAAAATCCAGCGGCGCAAATACATCGCCGAAAATAATGTTGAATTTTCTGTCTTTATGATTGTAGATAAGATCAATATGCTGCTGATGATTGTTAATCAATCTCACCAGATACCCATAATACACACTACGGTCGGGGAAGAACTTAAAATTAAAGGAAAGCCCAAAGCTGCCATCCAGACAAAGCGGCTCATTGCCATGCAACATGAGCGACGTCCGTTTCTCCTGTACCTGCTCAAAGGAAGAGAAAACCAAACCTTGCGATCTGACAGGTAAACAATTGCCTGCGAAAAAAAATATCACTGCCCCAAAAATAAGAAGGGCTTTATGTGAGCAAATATTCATGGTGGAACACTAAAGGGCACATCGATCTGATAACAGGCTGCAAGTTATAATATTAAATCATATCACCACCTTACCCACCCCATCGGTTAATAATGCCGGATACTTTGGTTGTTATTAGGGTTCAAGGTAACAAAAGATCACCTGTTTTCCGAAAGGAGTTGTTTTATTTCTTAATGCTGGCGGGTGTCGCCCTTCCAGGTATACGCACTACCCATTCGTTCCCAGAAAATGAAACGGCTTACTTTTTACAAATGATTTCACCGCATTTCCCGCATACGTTTCTCCTTTTGAAACGTTCAGCTTCATTACCGATCCTTTTTCTGAGAAATCGATATCCTTGAAGTCTACCCAAAAAGTATTGGGCGTAAGCGCTGATTCAAAATAGTATACCAGGTTTTTGTGATCGGAAACTGTTCTCCACCTGGTGGAAGAAATGTTAGGCTGATCCGGTGTGGAAATGCCGAATGGCACCGAACAATTCCGGATCACGCTGAACACGCTGGCCACAGCGAGACGGGTATTATCCGTTTTGGGGATAGCATCAATGTAAAACGAAGCACGTACAAAGCGGTCGGCAGCACGGTTCGTACCGGGCAGCATGACAGTCCCGCCAATTTCTTTCCAGTATTCATTTAATGCCAGCTGCTGATCGAATACAGGCGAGTTGGTCATGACGGTATACCCTTTATCATGATGTACCACCAGCTTGCCCTTGATATATTCAAAGATGGCATTGTCGCCGCTGGCATCTGAAACAGATAAATGCAGTGTGGCCAACCGGGGCTGTCCTGGTACATTATCAGTGACCACCACGAAAGGCTCCGGCTGCAGGGCTTTCACCACTTCATCTACCGTCGCAAAATTATCCAGCACATACTGTAACCAGGCTGCGATGCTCAATCCGGGCTTGTTACTGCTCATTTCCGGATATTGCGACTCTGCCAGCCAAAGCAAATTCGCTACCAGCCCTTTCTCGTTCATACCATCTGTGCTGGAGATATCATACCCCGATGCGATCACACTTCCGTACCGGGATTTCCACTTCATGGAATTAGCGCCAACCTCACCTTCTCTTTCCATACCCCTGGGGAAAATCCAGAGATTAGTCAGGATATCATCTTTCCAATCCATTGACCTGGCAGTCAGAATCGTGCCGTTTAATCCTTTGTACACTACCCGCGTACAGGAAGAAACAGGTTGTATCACTATCATCAGGAGGGCAACAAATAAAACCGGAAACAAAAATGTTTTCATAGTAAAAGTGTTTAAACTATCATGTGTTTAACACCTCACGTTATTGAATGTTCAATCCCTGCATTTATACTTTGTTTAGGGCAGCAATGATGACCAGGTCGGTGGTAGTAGTACCATCCGCCGCCCGCGATGCTTTACGTGTAAGGGACACGATACGGAAATTGTTGGCCGTCAGCGCCGCCGTTAAATAATCGGCCTGATGATAATAGGTATACGTGGTATCGCCGGTAGTAGCAGATCTTTTTATACCGGATTTGCTGTAATCATCTTCCATGGTACTGATATATAGTACGCCGCCGGTGTTGAGTATGCGGGCCGCATCCGCAATGAAGGTGATTACTTCTTCTTTTGAGAGATAGGGAAAACCAAAGCCACACATCACCGCGTCGAATACGTGGTGTAGTTTACCAATATCCCTCGCGTCCATCAGTTGAAAGGTAGCTTTCGGATTATTGATGGCTGCCAGCCGGAGCATATTGGGTGCCAGGTCAGTGCCCAGTATCTGAAGATCCGGGCGCTGATCCAACAGGTATTTCGTCACGTTGCCGGGGCCACAGGCCACTTCTAAAACGGTAGCGGGATGCCGTGCAATATAGTGGCAGAACAGGTCGAATGTATCGTGATACAACGCTACATCCATGAATTTTTCCTGGTATAGGTCCGCACGTTTATTAAATACATCAACGGACATCTGGTTGTTATCCATATGGGGGCGTATTTATTATTGCAATGCAGGCACAATATATTTCCCGATCAAAGCAATGGCATGTAATAATTTTTCGTGAGAAAGCCCTGCATTATCCATTTGAAAAGTCACTCTTGAAATGCCTCCGAGGGCATCGCTGTGGCGTTTAATCTTTTCGGCTACTTCTTCCGGGCTGCCGATTAACAAAGCGCCGCGGTGACCTGCCTGTGCATCAAACTGTGCACGGGTTACCGGTGGCCAGCCTCTTTCCTTTCCTATTTTGGTAAAGGTTTCAGCATAGCCGGGGAAATATTCTTCCACGGCCTGTTGTGTGGTATCGGCTACATATCCTAAAGAGTGCAAACCTACCTTTAATTTTTCGGGGGCATGACCGGCTTTAGCGCCGGCTTCGCGGTAAAGATCAATCAGTGGCCGGAAGCGATGCGTTTCGCCACCGATGATGGCCACCATGAGGGGCAGTCCGAGTGTACCGGCACGGACAAATGATTGCGGGGTACCACCTACGCCCAGCCAAACCGGCAAAGGGTTCTGCACGGGCCGCGGATAAATGGCTACGTTGTGGAGTGGCGCACGGAATTTACCTTTCCACTTTACTACTTCATGATCCCTGATGTGCAGCAACAAATCCAGCTTTTCAATAAACAGAGCATCATAATCTTCCAGGTTATAACCAAACAGCGGATAAGCTTCTACGAAAGAACCACGGCCGGCCACCACTTCTGCACGACCACGGGAAATAATATCGAGGGTAGCAAAGTTCTGGAAAACCCTGACCGGATCGGCTGCACTTAATACCGTTACGGCACTGGTGAGCCGGATTTGTTTGGTGCGTGCTGCTGCCGCGGCGAGTATCATGGTCGGCGCCGAATCCAGGAACTCCCTGCGATGATGTTCTCCTATGCCAAATACATGTAACCCTGCCTGATCTGCTGCCTCTATCCTGGCCAGTAAATTAGCCATTTCATTCATGTTGCCTGCTGCGTCGAGCGCAGTATCCTTTGCATTTGTAGCTGCAAAACTATCGATGCCTACTTCCATAAAATATCCTCCTGATTAAACTCCCTGTAAGATATCCAATTTTCTGCGGAGCACCATTGCCCCGTATGCTATGCTTTTGTATACCGGCTTACCGTTGATTCATTTTTTGAAGGGGGAGCATCGGCCCCGTAAATAATCAATTCGGTATCTTGTAGAAAATTGGCGCTATGAAATTTTTCATCAACGACGTTGATCAAATCGTAAATGAAGCAATAGATGGCTTATTGACCAATCCTGATCTGGCCAGGTTAGATAGCTTTCCTGCTATCAGGGTGGTGATCCGTAAAGACTGGGACAAATCCAAAGTGGCCATCATTTCCGGTGGCGGCTCAGGACATGAACCTGCACATGCCGGCTTTGTTGGCAAAGGAATGCTGACCGCAGCGGTATGCGGCGACATTTTCGCCTCTCCTACTGTAGATGCAGTATTGTCTGCTATCCTCGCCGCAACCGGCCCTAAAGGCTGCTTATTGATTATAAAAAACTATACCGGCGATCGCCTTAATTTTGGATTAGCTGCCGAACAGGCCAGGGCACTGGGATACGACGTAAAAACTGTTACAGTAGATGACGACGTAGCACTGGGCCCCCATGTAAAAAAACGTGGCGTGGCAGGTACTTTATTTGTGCATAAAGTAGCAGGCTACCTGGCCGAA
>NZ_DATCVJ010001105.1:0-4950 GCF_036566945.1 Chitinophaga sp.
CGATTTCCACGTTACAGGCATTTGTTGCTCTCATTTACTCAGGTTCAATTGTACAATCACTTTTCCGCAGGTTTTACCAGTCTCATATCGTTTAGCTATTATCAACCAGGATTCAAGTTCCGGAAGAACAGCAGGTATCAGACCATCTGGAAAAAAATACAATCGAACGCTTATTGAAATGTAGTTGAACAAATCAGCTGCGTATTTATTATCAACTGAAAATTATCCGGGTATGTCCTGGCAGGCTACTGCTTTGTCTCGACGGCCGGGTGTCTTTTTCCGGGCATTATCTGCTGGGTACGCGGTGGCGCCCCAGGAACCTTATTAGTGTGGCATTGACGAACATATCAACTAAAATTTATTATCCAGTCCGGATGGAATGCTATCCCTGTTCCATTCACCGGATTGTATTCAGACACAATTAAATATAGTCATGAAAACTTTCAGCAGTTAACAGGTAGCGTGTATCCGATGCTAACGGCATCGTGTATTATTTAACTGGTATCCACCATCCGGATACCGGAACAGGATCTCTTTTTTAATACTTTTTTCTGCCTGTATACAGGTATCGGATATGTCATGCCGTTTGTTTTCAAAATAATAATAGTTAGGAATGCTAATTATATAAATAGGAGTACGGAAATATAGAAAGGGGTAATGAGTGCTTCCGATTAAAAATTCATTATTGAATATGAAACAATTAAACAAAGTTCTGTTTATCATCCTTTGCGTAGCGGCTTACATGGTTCCCACCATACACACATCTGCAGCCGCCCATGATGGAGCCTTCCGCATGAATGTAACCAAGGCACCTCCGGATACCACCCGCGGTATGGTAGGGTATTATTTTCAGGATGCTGCCGGAGGCGGACATTTTACGTCCCTCATATTTAACAGGGTAGATCCAAATTTCTGGATGAACTGGGGCGACAATTCTCCTGATCCCCGGATCACGCAGGATAACTTTTCGGTTCGCTGGAAAGGATTGTTCCGTGTACCGGTAACAGGTACCTATACTTTTAACTCGAATGCGGATGATGGTTTTAAATTCACCATCAAGGATTATGCAAACCGGGAAGCAGATGGTGGAAAAGTAGTGATGGACAATAAAGGCAACTGTTGTAGTGATTTCAACGGCAGCACAGACCTGGTAGCCGGTAAATTATACCCGATCGAAATCGAATTTTTTGAAGGTGGAGGTGGCGCCAATATTATGTATTTTAAATGGACAGGCCCCGGCATTGCACAACAGCAGGTACCGGAAGAATATTTTTATGCGGTGTTACCAGTGGCCGCCGCCAGGCCCAAAATATCACCGGACCGCGGTTTATTTGAAGACCATGTAAACGTAACACTGAGTACCACCACCGTGGGCGGCGTTATCCGCTACACGCTCGATGGTACCATCCCTACTATTAATTCACCGGTATTCGATCCGTTAAAAGATACGATCAAACTTACGGCCACCACTACGGTGAAAGCCAGCACCTATATGGACAATATGTACGTGTCCGAAGTTTCTACCGCACTGCTGAGTATTACACCACCGGCATTGCCCAATCCTGTATTTGTGCCTTCCGCAGGTATTTACAGTGATCCGGTGAAAGTAGGGATATCCGTAGCCGTACCCGGATCTACTATTTATTATACGGTAGACGGCAGCACACCTGCTATATCATCATTGTTATATACGGATAGTATCCATGTAGACTCCACCATGCGTATCCGCACTTTTGCCGTGAAAGAAGGACGTTCACCTTCCTCCGTGATGGCGGCTACCTATACTATTCTTCCGCAGGGCGTGGAACAACCGGTTTTCAATGTTCCTGCCGGCACGTATACCGCCGCCCAGGAGGTAGCTATCAGCAGCGGAACACCAGGCGCCGTTATCCGCTATGCCACCGGCGACCAGGTGCTGAACTCCAGTTCCCCGGTATATACTGCACCGGTGAAGATAACGGCCAGCACTACGCTGAGAGCTTATGCCACTGCAAATGGCATCGCTGATTCCAAAGTAACTGCTGCTGCCTATGTGATCGGAAATAATGATGCCGTGGTGAGCACACCACAGTTCAGTTTCCCCGGCGGTTCCTATAACGGCGTACGGCAGATAGGTTTATTTACCGATACCAAAGATGCGGTGATCTATTATACCCTCGATGGGAGTACACCCACGGAAAACAGTACGGTCTACTTTAATCTGATTCAGGTAACAGACAGTGTTACCATCAACGCCATTGCGGTGAAGTCGGGCATGAAAACTTCGGCTATGGCCAGTGCTACTTATATTATTTCGGGAGAAGCCAAAGATACATCGCGTATCAGCACCGTGCTGCCAACAGGGCATCTGTCAGTTATGCCTAATCCTGCCACAGATATGGCGCGTATCAGCTGGAGCGGCCTGATCACCACCCGGGATGGTTTTCGTGTAGTGGTGACCGATAGCAAAGGCGCGGTAGTGAACACCACAGTCATCAGCAACGGATATACCTATTACAATATCAACACCACTACGCTGGCAGATGGCGTGTACTTCGTAAAAGTGCAGTCGGGCAGTTCAGTGGCCAAAGGGAAACTAATCATTTCTCACTAACATATTCTGAGCGATAAACAACTATGTATAATCAGGTGATCACGGGCAGCCAGGAATACGGCGACGGTATCATGACGATATAAATTATTTGAAATGATGTATCCAGGTTATAATCAGGAAAAAAGGGAGCTGTTGCTACCCGGTGAATTTACATCCCCCGCGCCGGTGGCATACCGCTGGATGCTGGCTGGCCTGCTGGCCATGTTCCTGTTGTTTGCAGAACAGCGGGCATCGGCGCAAATGGACTATAGCGCCACGGATGGTCGTACCCACGCTATCAACACCGCGGTGCCATTTCTCCGTATTACACCCGATGCCCGCCGTGCGGCGCTTGGGGATGCGGGCATCGCATTATCTCCCGATGCCAATTCAGTATTCTTCAACCTGTCACAAATACCATTTGCCGGGGCAGAAAGGGGTGTTTCCGCCAGTTTTACCCCCTGGTTAAGGTCAATGGCCAGCGATGTGTATTTAGGCGATATATCGGCCTATAAGAAGCTGGATGAAAATCAGGCCGTGGCAGTGGGCTTCCGTTACTTTAATCTCGGCAGTGTACAGCTGGCAGATTTTCAGGGCAACGACCAGGGCAATGTACGCCCCGGTGAGTTTTCCCTCGACGCCGGTTATACCCGTAAATTAAATACGCACTGGTCGGTGGGCGTAGCCTTCCGCTATATCCATTCCAAACTGGCCTCCGGCGCCAAAGCCGGTGGTGCAGGCAGCTACAAAGCGGGCAATGCTTTTGCCGGCGATCTCAGTACTACCTACACTTCGGTAAAGGAATACGACGGCGACCAAAAAGGCACCTGGAGATTTGGCGCCGTGATGTCTAACATCGGTACTAAAATTTCCTACTCCACCGATAGCCAGGATAAATATTTCCTCCCGGCTAACCTGGGTATCGGCGGCGGATACACGTATCAGCTGGATGCCAAAAATGCGCTCACCCTCACACTGGATATCAATAAACTGATGGCGCCTTCACCAGATACAGTAGATGGCAACAAAGACGGTGTACCCGACTTCAGACAAAAAGGAATACTCAGCGGCACCTTCGGCTCTTTCGGCGATGCGCCGGGAGGCATGAAAGAAGAATTGCATGAACTGATGTATTCCACCGGACTGGAATATACGTATGGCGACTTGCTGGCACTGCGCGCAGGCTATTACAACGAACATAAAACAAAGGGCAACCGGAAATACATGACCGCAGGAGTAGGACTGAAGTATAAGATGGCCGGACTGGATTTTTCTTACCTGGTACCTGCCGGTGGCGACCCTTTGCATCCATTGGCAAATACATTACGCATCACATTGTCTGCCACATGGTAACACTACGGCGTAATATAACAGCAATGGCATGGTATATCATTTCTCATACACAAAATATTAGTTTATGCATTTCGTAATGCGACGCTGTGTAATAGGTTTTCTGATCAGTTGCTTTGCCACTGAAATAGCAGCGGCTGAAAATGGGAAGGCACCGGAACTATCCGGATACGCCCCCGCCTCCCGCTACGGGATTCCAAAAGATACAACGGGGAAGAAGTTAAGTGAGCGGGAGAAAAATGACAGCATCCGTAAAACCAGGATTCCGGTAGATACTAACGCTGTGAAATTCGGCAGCTTCCGCAACAACAGCATCGATGTCAATAAAGCAGCTATTTATCCCTATTCTTCCCTCCAGCAAATGCTGAAAGGAGAAGTAGCCGGTGTATATATCCAGGAACCCAGTGGTGAACCCGGCACCGAAATGGGCATGATGATACGCGGTACCGCCATTCCGCTTACTTCACATAAAGATGTATACGATGCCCAGCCACTGGTGGTGCTTGATGGCATTCCGCTCATCATGGATCACCCCTTTGCGTTTGATATACAACAGTACGATTACAACCGCATCGGCCCCGCTACCAACCTATTGTCGGCCATCGATCCCAACAACATCGCGTCTATCGAGGTGTTGAAAGATTACGCTGCCGCCGCCATCTACGGCCCGCGTGCCGCCAACGGCGGCGTTATTGCCATCCGTACCAAAGCACCGGTGATCGGTGGTAGAAAAATTGCGTTCAATACCTGGTTCGGTATGGCACAAAAGCCACATACCTATACCACCAATGCCAGATACGAAAATGATTTCAGGCAGCCCTACTATAATCGTTACGCCAGCCTGGACAACATACTTACCTATCCTGCCTATTTGCGTGACTCTACTAACCAGGCGTATTATGGTCCGGCCAACTGGACGGATCTGTACTACGCCAATCAGCTGATCAGAGGGGTGAATGCGAGTCTTTCCAGCGGCTCGGAGCGGGCTAACTTCCGCTTTGCCGCCGGGAATGAACAAATAAAAAATC
>NZ_DATCVJ010001106.1:0-3747 GCF_036566945.1 Chitinophaga sp.
AAAGCAGAAGAAAAAGCGCATATCCTCGCTGGTTACCTCATTGCACTGGATCACCTGGATCAGGTGATTGCCCTGATCCGTGCGGCGGCTACACCGGAAATCGCGAAAGATGGTCTGATGAGCGAATTCGGATTGTCTGAATTACAGTCGAAAGCCATCCTGGAACTGCGTTTACAACGTTTAACAGGCATGGAACGCGATAAGATCCGCGCTGAATACGATGATATCATGAAGCTGATCACTTATCTGAAAGAAGTACTGGATGATGAGAGCTTACGTATGAAAATCATCCGTGAAGAGCTGGAAGAAGTGAAGAAGAAATTTGGTGATGAGCGTAAAACAGAAATCCAATACCTCGCCAGCGAAATGAGAATTGAAGATATCATCGCAGAAGAAGATGTGGTCATCACCATTTCTCACCTGGGTTATATCAAACGTACTTCGGCCTACGATTATCGTCAGCAGAAACGTGGCGGACGTGGCGCCATTGGTGGTAAAACACGCGATGAGGATTATATCGAACATCTGTTCGTGGCTTCTACGCACCATACCATGCTGTTCTTCACCGAAAAAGGCCGCTGCTACTGGCTGAAGGTCTATGAAATCCCGGACGGAGAAAAGAGCGGTAAAGGACGTGCCATCCAGAATATGATTCAATTACCTGGCGATGATAAAATCCGCGCCATTATTGATATCAAAGACCTGAGTGATAAAGATTTTATCAATAACCATTATATTGTACTTTGTACCAAGAAAGGTATCATCAAGAAGACCATGGTGGAAGAATTCTCCCGCCCGCGTCAGAACGGTGTAAATGCCATTACCATCAATGAAGGCGACGAACTGCTGGAAGCTAAGCTGACAACAGGTGATAGCCAGATCATGATGGCCATTCAAAGTGGACGTGCCATCAGATTCCCTGAAGCAACGGTGCGTGACACAGGTCGTGGCGCCATTGGTGTAAGAGGAATTGAGGTAGATAGCGACAACGATGAAGTGGTTGGTATGGTTTGTGTTAACAAAGAAGACGAACAAAAAACCATTCTGGTAGTTTCCGAAAAAGGTTTCGGTAAACGTACCAACATCGAAGAGTATCGTATTACCAACCGTGGTGGTAAAGGGGTGAAAACCATTAACATCACTGAAAAGACCGGTAATCTGATCGCCATCCTTGATGTAACAGAGAAACACGATCTGATGATCACTTGTAAATCAGGTATCACCATTCGTATGGCTGTTGCAGATATCCGCGAAGCAGGTCGTGCCACACAAGGTGTTAGACTGATCCGCCTGGATGACAACGATGAAATTGCCGCCGTAGCACGTCTGGACGAACAGGAAGAAGAAGTAATCCACGATGAAGAAGGTGTAGAAGGTAGCGAAACACCTGCTGTAGCCACTGACGAAACGCCTGCTGATGAAAGCAATGATGCTCCTCCGGAAGAAACCGCCGGTGAAGCAACAACAAACGAATAAACCTTAGTTAAAAAAAACAGGCAACGGTTCCTTTGAAAAGAATCGTTGCCTGTTCCTGATAAAAAATACAGCCAGCTCTTAGTGGTAACAGGATTGCTGGTTGTATTATCATTTATTGGAGCACCATACTCTTATTGTAATCAGCAACTAAAAAAAACAAAAGCATGAAAAAATTATTGGTATCTCTTCTCTTTTGCACGGCCGGTGTATCGGTTATGGCGCAACGGGCAAAAGTTAGCAGTGCGGATGAGAACCTGAAGAAGCAAGATCTGGAAAAAGCCAAAGCGGATATTGACGCAGCATTACAGAACGATAAAACCAAAAACGAAGCTAAAACATGGCTGGTGGATGGTAAAATCCTCGAAGCAATGGGCACCAAACAAAAGAACTCCGCCCTAGCTGATGAAGCTTTTAGCGCTTTCAAAAAAGCATTGGAAATAGATCCTAAAATGAAAGAGGCAGTCCTGGAAATGAACCAGCCTTTATTCAATGTATACGCTACCATCGCCAACGCCGGTTATGCCAACCTGAACGAAGCGAAATGGGATTCTTCCCTGATCAACTTCAAAAAAGCATTTGAAGTAGCTGATTTCTACAACAGCAAAAATTTAGGTGGTTCCATTCCTACAGATACTGCACTGACTTTTTACACTGGTTACGCAGCTAACCAGGCGGGTAAAAAAGACGAAGCTTTCACTTACATGAAAAAGGCGGCAGACCTGCAATTCAAAGGTGAACCAGCCCTCTATGTGATCCTGGCTCAACTGTATGAAGAAAAAGGTGATCAGGCTAATTGGCTGAAAACCATTGAAACAGCTAAAACGGTTTTCCCTAAGGATAAACGTTTTAACGATATGGAAATGGCTTTCTACAGCAAAACCGGTAAAACAAACGAATTACTCGGTATGCTGGAAAAGAAAATGGCTGATAATCCAACCGATGAAGCAGCAGTACTGGACTACGCTATCCGTGTAGACAACCTGGCTAATCCCCGTGATGATAAAGGTAATGACGCTCCTAAACCAGCTAATTACGAAGAACTGATCGGCAAAGCAGAAGCAGCTTACAAAAAAGCCATCGAAATGAATCCTGCAGATGCTACCGCTAACTTCCAGCTGGGTGCGCTGTACTTCAACCGCGCAGTTGTTTTCAACAAAGAACTGAACGGCCTGGATAGCAAACAACAATCCTCTCCTAAAGCAAAAGAATTACAGACAAAAGTAGAAGGTCTGATGAACCAGGCATTACCTTTCTTTGAAAAGGCAGATGCAGGTTTTACCGCTAAAGCCAGCAGCCTGGAACCAAGCGACAAACAAACCTACGAAAGCTGTTTATATGCTTTGCAGAAGATCTATGCGATCAAAAACAACACTGCTAAAGTAGAAGAAGTGAAGAAGAAACTGGACGGTTTGAAATAATAGCAGCGACTATACATATCATTGAAAAGAGTCCACCGCAAGGTGGACTCTTTTTTTATGTGCGCGATTTTTTGTCTTTGTTCAGGATTATACTGATTATACTGATTATGATGATTCTCCCGATTTTATTTTGGGGATTATAAAAGATTAAAAGATGAGGGGAGATATAAGCGATTAAAAAAATATCCGCTTATATCTTCCCCCACCTTTTAAATCAAAAAAATCACAAGAAAATAATCCTGAAAATCATCAAAATCAGTATAATTCTGAACAAAGACAAAAAATCCCGTCAACCTGAGGTAGACGGGACTATTAACTCAAACGCTGTATAGCTTAAATTATGCTTTTTTAGCAGCAGGAGCAGCAGCAGCTTTCTTAGCTGGTTTTGCAGCTTTCTTAGTAGTATCAGCAGCTGGTTTTGCAGCTTCAGTCTTAGCTTTTTCTTTCTTAGCTGGTTTAGCAGCTGGTGCTTGTGCGAAAGATGCAGCAGAAATGCTCATTACTACTACAGCGGCGATCAGGCTTTTTTTCATGATAATTGTCTTTTAAATTGATTAGATGATGAATGTGTTAATTTCTACAGTAAAAATACAGCAAGAGAGGAGGTGTTTGGGGTAGGTTTCGGTGAACAGGGAATTACTGTCGTTGAACAAGGAAAAATGTACGGTAATGCTGGTGTGTGACTATAATAAAATATTGATCGCTTCCTGTACGGCCTGTATACACAGCTGTTTCAGGGTATTAAACTGTCCTGCTACCACATGGGGACGGTAGTTGTTTTCCTGTAGTTTTTCAAGCGGTTCCAGTATAGGATAGAGATGTGCTTCCAGCCCTATAAATGAAACGGTTGTTT
>NZ_DATCVJ010001107.1:0-3109 GCF_036566945.1 Chitinophaga sp.
CGTGGTAAGCCAGATTTCGCCGGATGCACCTTCTTCCATACTCAGCACCCATTGATCAAACAGTTTATTGTTCGTTAGCAATGGTTTATAGGTATGTTTCCGGGGGTCATAGATCCATAGGCCGTGATCAGTGCCGGCCAGCAGGGTGCTGTCGTTATAAGGCAGCAAACAGGTAATATTGCTGTATGCATGTGCATTCCAGGTAAAAGATTCCCGGATCGAGATACGGCGGGTGTAGGTATTGAACAGCATGAGTCCTGCGCTGCTGGTGCCCAGCCATAGGGAACTGTCCCCTTGTGGCACAATATCCATGACGGATACAGGGCGTTTCAATGAGTCCGTTATTTGGTTGAAAGCCTGGAAGGTGTTTGTTTGCGGATTCCAGCTGGCCAGTCCTCTTTTATATAAGCCAATCCAAACGGTGGTATCGTTTTGCACCTGCAGGTGCAGGAGCGTTTGTTCGTATAAGGTGGGCGACGTCAGGTGTTTGATGAACTTCCCGGTAGTGGGATTGAACAGGGAAAGGTTGCCATTTTCCTGTCCCACGAGGATGGTGCCGTCTTTCAGTTCGGCGAAACTCCATACCAGTCCCCGTTCTTCCGGGAGTGTGATGTCGGGGTGTCCATCGTTGTGTACATAGTTTTGCACCAGGTTGAGATCTGCGGTTAAGCGGCTAAACCCTTGCCCCCAGTAGCCTACGTATACATTCCCGTTGGTGGCCTGGTAAATACCGGTCACTTCTGTGGCCGGCAAATGCGCGTTGGTGTTGGGAAACCTGGTACGGTCGTCCAGCAGGCGGAATGTTTTATTATGCAGACTGAGAATATTAACGCCGAGGTCCGTGCCGATCCAGAGGTGGCCTTCCCGGTCGCTTAAAAAGCAGTTGGCTTCATAGGTATAATGAAACCCTTTCTCATCGTCATTGTTGGCAGTGATTTTCAGGTCAAATGTCTTCCGCACGCCGTTATATCGGAATACGCCGCCCTTCTCGGTGGCCATCCAGGTGTTTTTTTCCTTGTCGGCGATGATGTCGAAAATGGCGTCCCCATAGACTGGCTTTTGCCAGTTTGGTTTCCCGGTAGGCTTGTCGAAAATATAGTTTTTCAGTTGGCGGATAGCCGGATCGTAGTTGTACAGCTGTGCACTTCTGCCTGCCAGCCATATCTGGTGGTAGGCATCTGTATATATTTTCTTAAAGGTATTGTCGATGTCGAGTACGGGCAGGTGTTCCGGATTGTTGGTCCTGCTGTATAAGTTTTTCCGTTGCCGGTCCAGTACATAAACGCCTCTTTTCCCACTGATCCAGAGGTTACCGGCTTCATCTTCCATGATGGCGTCCATCATTTGTATTCTGTCGGCTTCGGGGATAATGGCCGCTTTCTGGAAATTAAATGCTTTTTCGTTGAACCGGAGCAGGCCATCGTGGGTGGTGGCCCATATAATACCATCATGATCCTGCACAATCTGGCTGCATTGCAGCCCTTCCGGCCGAATATCCCTATCGGATACCTTCAATGCCCGTACCTGGTCTGTAACAGGGTCGTATACACGAATATTATCGGGGGTACCCATCCAGATGCGGCCTTTATGATCTTCACAGAGGCAAATATCATCGTAATAGATAGAGCCAGGTACCCGGTCAAAGCTGGCAATGGTGACCAGGTTGGCACCGTCGTAGCGTTGCAGCGCGGTGCTGGCAATCCAGATAAACCCTTTCCGGTCCTGCATAATAGCCGACACGTGGTTGCTGGCCAGCCCATTGCTGATATCCAGGTGAGAAAAGTTGTAGGATACGTTGCCTGGCTGTTGGCCAAAGGAGGCGGGAATGTATAGTAATACCCACAGCAGGTAAACTATATACCTGACTGCATTTTGCCATCGTTGGGCTTTAGCCTTGATATGCCTTTGAATCATTGCAATTTCCGGGAAAGAAGCAGTGTAGCAATAAAAGTACTAAATGTTGTTGTGAATATGTAGCATGCCGGATGATTGCAGGCAAACTATATTTAAGTGTGGTAATAAATGGTTGAAATAAAAAAGGACCTCTTTGCAGAAGTCCTTTTTCTTGTACCACGTACGGGAATCGAACCCGTGACTCCTCCGTGAAAGGGAGGCGTCTTAACCCCTTGACCAACGCGGCATTTTTCGTTTGGGATTGCAAAGATAGGAAAATGTTTTACAATCCAAAATTTTTTTTCGTTTCTTTTGTAAAGGTAAGAATATTCATGCTTTTTAAGGGCATTTTTTTTGGGTTTTCCGGTCTAAGCTGCCCCAGCCTTCTCCGCTACCAACGGGCGTTTAGGCAATAAATTTCGGTGAGGTACCGCTGATCGGTCATTTGTTATATTTTTTTTCCGGAGATGGATACCGGGGTATAACCCTCAAGGCTATACGATCTATTGTTTCAGTCCTGCAATGAGGTTAATGGTTAATGCCACCACGAAAGTATTCAATGCAAAAGAAAGTAATCCATGCGCCAGGGCGGTACGCCGGATCATCCGCCTGCTGATTTCCACATCCGATACCTGGAAGGTCATCCCTATTACAAAAGAAAAATAAGCAAAGTCTATATAATCCGGAGATTTTTCCCCCGGGAACTCCAATCCCCCGGCATGTTTGGTAACATCTTTCTCATCATCATCATAATACAGATTCGCATAGTGAAAAGTTAAAGTGGTATGTACCATGGTCCAGGAAGCCAGCATACCGGTAATCGCCACCGGCAAATACACCAGTTTTGAGCCGCCGGAAATATCCTTCGAGAGCATCAGCAATAAAACAATTACCAGGCTGGCAATAGCCGCTATCACCACGGAGAACGAAACAAACATCCGGCTACCATCATCCACCCTTGCCCACTTGCGTATTTCATCTACCGAACGATTATAAAAAACAATCCAGCCTGTTGTAATGTAGGAAATGGCAAATACGTCCCATAACATTACATACATGATCAACGGATGCAGGGACGTTCTGGCAAAAAACAGGGTGGCGAAAACCACCGCAGTCAAGCCCAGACTCACTAAGATCCGCTCCATGGGATGCATTGCTACCAACAACTTAACAGCTCTCTTATTTCTCATAACAGATTACTTATTGTTTAAAGATA
>NZ_DATCVJ010001108.1:0-2569 GCF_036566945.1 Chitinophaga sp.
TATTTTGTTTTGCGGGTCAAATGTACAACCAAAAGTAATCCCACCAAATTTTTTTGTTAAGAAATTGTTACGTACCCTTCGCGCAAAAGACTAAAAAGCAGGAAATGAAAAGGAATTACGCGTCTTATTAAAAAACGGAGGCATAAACATTAAATAAATCGAAAGCAGGATGCCGGAAAATTTGAAAATATATAATTACCGGACAAGGATACACGTAGTTCCCTGGTTTACTTATGGTTCATTTTAAGCAACAAATCGCGTTGCCTTCTTTCCGTAATATCCAGTACTATACCGCTTCTCAGCACTACTTTACCAGCAGCAGCATCCAGATGGCTGATATTGGAAATCTGTATCATCTGACTATTATTGATCTGGTAGAAACGCAGCGCACCAAAGAGATCCGCATAATACCGGAAAGATTGTACGGCAGAAATGTGCATGCCTGTACCTAAACGGAATAAGCAGTTTTCTCCCGTGGCTTCCAGGTATTCAATAGCTGGTATATTAATAGTATAGGCTTCTCCGTTAGTGGCAGGGATGAGTAACTTCCAGGCTGCCGGCTTGCTATGATTGAAATTTTCCAGGAGTACATCGTATCGGTCTTTGCTGCTGCCGGACTGGATACGTGTGGTTACCAGCGCTACTGCCTGCAGCAAACTTTCTTTATCTATCGGTTTCAGTATTAACTCCACATCACTGAAGCGGATGACGTGCAGGAATTTTTTTTCAAATGCAGTAACAAATACCGCCTCAAAAGGAATGTCGGGCATAGTACCTGCCAGCACATCAAACCCGGTGCCATCAGGCATTTCAAGGTCAAGGAATACCAGCTCCGGCCGGTGCGTTTTTATTTTTTCAATTCCATCTGTACAGTCCGAGGCCGTACCGGCAATCGTTATTTCCGGACAGTATTTTTCCAGCATCAACGCAATAATATCCCGGCTGTTTCGCTCATCATCTATTATAATAGCCTTTATCATAAAATAACATTAACGGATACACTAATTATAACTGGGGGATCAGTATTTTAACAATCGTGCCGCTATCCGATTCATCTTCTGATGATCTGTCTATAATTTCTATGTGAATTTCTGTGTTATACATTTTGTTTAACAACTCAGCGCGGTTCTGGCTAATCTCCATGCCAGACGACTGATGATGCTTGGGCAGCATCCGTAGTGATTTGGAACGGGCAATGCCAATACCATTATCTGCAATAATACATTCCAGCATGTCTGACGCTACCTGGTTAAAGTGGATGGAAAGCTTGCCGGTAGGCTGTTTGGGATTAGTCATCCCATGCTTTACCGCATTTTCTACATAGGGCTGTAACAGCATAGCCGGAATCTCCAGTTCTGCAGTGGCAATCACCGGATCTACCACTATTTCATATTCCATCCTGTTCTCAAAACGCATCTTTTCCAGTCCCAGGTAGGTATTCAGGTAAGTGATTTCATCTGCCAGCGATATAAAATTACGACGGGAGAAATCAAGCGTTTTGCGGATCAGGTAAGAAAAGTCCGATAGGTATTTCTGCGCATACTCATAATCCCGCTGCATCACAAACAGCTGAATGGAGTTCAGACAGTTAAAGATAAAGTGGGGATTGATTTGCGCACGTATCGCTTTCAGTTCAATCTCAGTCAGCTTCTTGTCGTATTCTGTTTCCAGCTGTTTCTTTCTTTGTTCTTCCAGCTCCTGTTTCTTACGCAGAATTTCCGTGGTCTGTTCTTTTACCAGTTCTTCCAGTTGCTCATTCAGCTTGCGTTGCAGCTCTTTATTTTTATTTAGCTGTTTGATCAGTAACTCTTGTGTACGTGTTCTTTCCAGGTGCACCAGTTTGTTACGGTAGCTTAATCCTGCCAGGAAAAACATTGCCTGTAGTAGTACACCACCAATGAGCAGCAGACTGGGGGCGGCCAGCTCTCCCAGGGCACTGAGTAAGCCCAGCGGACGAACATGCATTAAGAAGGAGCCGAAGCAGGCCAGGTATAAACATACAGATCCATACAGGAAAAAGCGGACCAGCGGATGGTGTCTGGAACGCCGGGCCAGGGCTACAAATACCGCCAGCAATGGCACCAGCGTAATAAAATACACATAGCTGTATATAATGGTGGGCAGATGATATTGTTCTTCTGCAATACAATACATGCATAGAATAATCAGGCCGCCCACGACCGCCGCTACCCAGGTAAATACCCTTTCCATAAACGGATAACGCTCCGTCAGGTTGAGGAAGGTATTGCCGAATAAGAGGTACATCAGGTAAAAGCAAAACAACAATCCCGGAATGTCCCAGTAGTATTTCAACATAGGCCACCGGTGAAAAAACGATAACTGGTAAGGTTTACTCTCCAGTCGCAATGCAAAGAACAGGATGAGTCCCAGTACATAAACGGCAAAGTAGATATAGGACCTGTCCGGTAGCTGTATATAATTAATAATAGAAATACTGAAGAAGACCATCAGCATACCCAGCAACACCTGTATAATCACCGCCTCTTTGCGGTAGGTATCCAGCTGTTTGTCGCGGAAGGTGGCATACGCTATAGTGCCGAAGAGGGCA
>NZ_DATCVJ010001109.1:0-4226 GCF_036566945.1 Chitinophaga sp.
CATTCATTTTGAGATTTAACTGGGTATGGTACATTTCCTGTAAATTCAATACCATATCGCGGTAGTTGTCTGCCAGATCATTACATTGAATAATGTGGTCGTACACATCTTTATAATATTTGGTCACCTTATCTTCCAGCAGATCACTTTCACTTTTCAGGAAACCATTGACTAACTCTCTCACTGGCGAAATAGCCCGCTTAAATAGAAATACCTGTCGTCTTAAATAGTTTATCCGGGCCAATGTACGCGTGTTGGGCTGATGCTGTACCAGGTCTTCCATCATTTCTATTCTTTCTCCCAGCTTATCCATCACAATGAAGTAGTTATCCACAATAATGTCAAGCAAGGAATAACACAGGTAATCCGCTCCCCCATTGCGTATCCTGGATCCTTTTAATAGCAATTTTGTTCGTACGGGATCAAATACGTCCCGGGTAGGATCTTCCTGAAAGGAAATGACAAAATTTTTGCCGAGCACAATGCTTACTTGTTCCAGATCTACTGCCGATGTTTCACTATTAAAGTAAATCATGGGAAGTAAACAGAACAGGCGGTCATTGATTTCATCCATTTTTGCCCGTTGCCCTATGCTCAGTATATCTTCTTCTATTAGGGGATGTATCAGGAATTGCTCACAAATAGCATGGACTTCCTCTTTTCTGATACCATCAATATTAATCCAGCTCAGTTGGGAAGACTCCATATACTTAAAGGTATCTTCCACCTTATCCAGCACCATCTCGGAACAAAGACTTGTATTATAATCGAAAACAGTGATTTTGCTGTTGGGTGCCGGCTTACGGGGAGCTACTCCTTCTGCCGGATTAAAATTCATGATACGCTGCTTCTTCACTTTAAATGAATTCAGCACTTGTGTGACGCCGGGAATAGGCAGTTTGTTTTTCAATGCCATATGTAACTGATGTTAGCTGGATTTAAAACCGAATTTAAAGTAAAAATTGCTTAGTAGCCGGTTAGCAGAAAGAATTGTGCCTCTATCTAAAAGCGTAAAAAAGCCCCCGCTTCATCAGAAATTTGTTGTGTGCATAAAGAAATAAATGCGTTACATCTGTCCTATGGGGCATATGGACTAATTAAAATGAGTATTTATTGGATTATATCGTTGACTAATAGATGATTAATAGAATTTTAGGGAGAAAAAAGCGAGGATGTATCGCATAAACGATACATCCTCGCTTTATCCGGTTGGGAGAAGATTAGAACTTAGGAAGCTCTATTACCGGAGGGGTTCCGGTGGCTGGGCGTTCAAACTGATCACCATATTGTGCATTGGCGGGTTTAAATCCGCTGTTCCATAAATAGAACCATCCATTTTCTGAGCCGCCGCCATAATCAAGACGGTCTTTCGCTTTAGCGGTGGCATCATTGGAGAACTTTGCTTTAGTCAGCTCTATCCATTCACCGGTATTGGTTTTAATCCAATGATTACCGAAGTAGCCTTTACGACCAAGGTGTCCATTCTCAAAGGAGAAGTTTTCGAGGAAAGAGTAGAGATGCCCCATATACTTGCCATCTTTCGGTGCTCTAAAGCTGGCGATTAATTTCCATTCGTTATGTTCAGGCACATAAAAATAGGCGGTATAAGTAGTGGTATTGCCTGTAGGAACGCTATGCATGAGGAAACGATAGGTTTCTCCGGCTTTCCAGTTATATACCCAATGGCTATGCCCACCGGTTCCTTCTCCGCCAAATCCGCTGGCATCTACACTGTCTCCTTTTGCCAACATTACTACCTGATCTTCATACTTTACTTTGTTGCGTTCCTGTGGTTCTCCACCTGCATCCCACACAGAAAAAATCACTCTTCTTTCTGTTGGAGAATTTACCTGCATGCCAAAGTAGCCGCGGTGAAAACCGCATGACATGAAATAGGTACCCAGTTTATCTTCTCCCGCAGGTACTTTAATTTCTCCATAGAACCACTCTACATTTTTACCCTCTGGAACAGGATAGTTTAAATGCACAGAAGCTGCACGGCGCCAGGGTTTAGCGTTATACTGTATGTCTTTTGTTGCAGCACCGGTTAAGGAAACAGCTTTCACATCTGCATATACTGTTCCTG
Source organism: Chitinophaga sp. (assembly GCF_036566945.1). Lineage (GTDB taxonomy): Bacteria > Bacteroidota > Bacteroidia > Chitinophagales > Chitinophagaceae > Chitinophaga. The sequence goes on from NZ_DATCVJ010001109.1 coordinate 2,087, forward strand.
TTTTTTCTATACCCTTGAGGGAAACACAGTAGAATCCTGGTTTTTTAATATTGGTTTGTAAAACGGGAATATTTACATACTCATTATTGTTAGGAATGCTTACTGTTTTTTCTGTGCCGTTTACAGACACACTTACTTTGCTTGTTGCATCTGCTTTTGCGAGTAGTGCCACTTTAAGTGGACCAGTGGTGGCAGCGTGGAAATAAAAATTCACGGTATTGCTGTTACCGGTCCAGTTTATAACGCCTTTGTTATGGTTGATATCTACATTTTCTTCTGCCGGATCAGCATAGGCAGCAAAGCCAGGTAGTTCTATGGCAGGCGCCTGAGCAAAGGCATGGTCAGCAGTCAGGCAAATAGCCAGCAATGCTGAAAGGAGTGTTTTCTTGTTCATTGTTCTGTAATTGTATATCAACAAATAAAGGAGCATCTGTTCCCAAATGCAATCTTCTCTGCAAAAAATTACAAACGGATGAGAAAGCATTTGCTACGATATGAGCAAGAAATTATACAGGGTGTAAACGCACTGATCTTTTGGAATGGTCTGCCGGCGTCACCATGTACAACAGGACTTGTTTTTGAGGTTTAAGGGAGATGGCGTGAAGGTATGCTTCTGCCGAAGGCTAATTATTATAACACTATATAAAATAGCATCTTATGGAAAATCAATTAAAAGGGAAAAAAGTAGCTATTGTAGTAGCAAATGGGTTTGAAGAAGTGGAACTTACCAAGCCCATGGAAGCATTAAAAAATGCAGGCGCCACTGTGGACATTATATCACCAGAAGAAAAAAGTGTGCGAGCCTGGGCTGAAACCGAATGGGGAAAAGACTATCCGGTAGATAAGCATATAAAAGACGTGATTGCACAAGATTATGATGCACTCGTGTTACCGGGCGGCGTGATGAATCCGGATCATTTGCGGATCAATGATCGGGTCATTGCTTTTGTAACCGGCTTTTTTGATGATAGTAAGCCTATTGCTGCCATTTGCCATGGTCCATGGACTTTAATTGAAACCGGTGAGCTGGATGGCCGTAAAATGACTTCGTTCAAATCGTTAAAGACTGACCTGGAAAATGCAGGTGCACTATGGGTAGATGAAGAAGTGGTTACTGACAAGGGGCTGGTTACCAGTCGTACACCAAAAGATTTACCAGCGTTTTGCAAAAAGATGATTGAAGAAATTGCTGAAGGAAGACATGATCAAAGCGGCAACATTCGCAGCGGCGGGGTATATCAACTGGGGTAAAGAACGTTTACAGGAGTGAGGCGCCTCACTCCTGTTTTATTATTTCTTTTTCTTCTTTTTGTATTTCACTTCAACATTGGCAACGCCGGTATTCAGCATTCCCAGTTTGGCAGCGGCTTTATGAGAGAGGTCTATGATACGTCCGGCTGCAAATGGCCCGCGGTCATTGATCCGCACTTTTACACTTTTGCCATTGGCAATGTTAATAACGGTGACGCGTGTGCCAAAAGGTAATGTTTTATGCGCTGCGGTAAGCTCCCGCTGATGAAATGTTTCGCCACTGGCGGTGCGTTTACCATCGAAAGAGTCCGCGTAATAGGAGGCTTTCCCTGTTTCAGTAATTTTCCGGCTACAGGAGGTGGTAACTGTTGTTATCAGGATAACGAGCAGCAATACAGCATTGCGATGCAAGGGCGCAGGGATAGGTTTCATTAGTAGCGATTTAGACAATGCCATAAAAATAATCAATTTTTTGTCGCATTCAACTCGCGGCTGTACGTAATTGATGAATGGTGCTTTTGATGTTAACCGGAACAATGAGTCGGTGGAAAGGTTTTACAAAAAAGAAATAGCGTTTCCCCCAGCGGTTGTTATAATGTACTGTAGTAGTGCAGAGCAGCTGTTGCGCCGCCGGTTGTTGCTGCAAATAAAGCGACACCCGAAAGTCGAGGTGTTTATCATTTTCTCCGAGGATGAGTTCTTTTTCAGTCATACGCATATGGTTTCTATCAGAAAATTAACGGTCGTAAAACCAATAAGGAGCATAATTTTTATTGACAGCAGGCGGGTTGAACAATGTAGGAAAGCAGCTGTTTTTATCATTCATACATTATGTAATATAAACGATTATGGCAAAACTAGTAGCGGATCAATTGGTGGAGATGCTGGC
>NZ_DATCVJ010001110.1:0-19153 GCF_036566945.1 Chitinophaga sp.
AGATGTAAAGAACCGGTTCATTGCAGAAGCACGGTATCTGAGAGCGGCTGTTTATTTTGAAGAAGTAAAAAGAGTGGGCGGTGTGCCGCTGATCCTGCAGCCCATGGAATATGATTATCAGGGCGATCCTGCTTACCTGCAACATGCGCGGGCAAAGGAATCCGAGATATATGATTTTGTGATCAGCGAGATGGATAGTGTGAAGCAATACCTGCCTTCCAGTCCGATCAGTAAAACCCGCGCTACCGTTGGGTTGGCGCTGGCTACCAAAGTAAGGGCTGCGTTATATGCCGGTGCGATTGCAAAATATGGCGCTACCACGCCGCAGGTATCTTTATCGGGTGGAGAAGTGGGGATTCCGGTGACCGCTGCCAACGGATATTATACCACTGCCCTGAGCGCTGCGCAGGAGCTGATTAACAGTGGCAACTATGCATTGTATAAAAAGAACAGTGATAATCTTACGCAGAATTTTATCAGTCTCTTTATCGATAAAGGATCAAATCCGGAGGTGATTTTTGCCAAAGATTTTAAGTTGCAGAGTGGCCGCGTACAGCCGTGGACGTTATGGAGCCAGCCGCGTTCCAATGCAGAAGAGCAGCAAGGAGGCCGTTTGAATCCTTCGTTGAACCTGGTGCAGTCGTTCGAATTACTGGACAACACCTTTGCGCCGCTGATGACCAATGCCCCCGGCGGTGGATATGCCTATTACAACGATCCGCAGGACTTGTTTGCCAACAGAGATCCACGTTTAGCCGCTACGGTTATTTTACCCGGATCTGAATTTAAAGATAAGAAAGTAGATATCTGGGCGGGGTATATCTTGAAAGATGGAAGGATCATTACCGGCGATAACTTCGGCGCCAAAGGCAAACTGGAACCCAATGGTCCGGATGTGCAGGTAGTAGGTTACGATGGGCCGGTGAATAATCTCGAATTCAGTGCGCAGTCGGGCTTTATCATCCGGAAGTATATGGACCCAACGGTTGGTTCCGGTCGTATTGGCACGCAGAGTGAAGTATGGTGGATCAGGTACCGTTATGCAGAAGTATTGCTCAACGCGGCAGAAGCGGCCTTTGAACTGGGACAGCGCGGAGTAGCTGCCGGGTATATGAACCAGGTACGTGAAAGAGCCGGATTTAAAATCCCATTAACGGAAGCAGACATTACTTTCGATCGGATTGTGCATGAAAGAAAAGTAGAGCTGGCATTTGAAGGACACGAATTCTGGGATATGAAACGCTGGCGTTTGGCGCATAAGGTATGGAATGGTGTGAAAACAAGTCTGACTACGCAGCCGGGAAAAAGCGATGAGTCCAGCACGAGAGTGTTTGCCTTGTGGCCGTACAAAGTATACGATCCGGGAAGTCCGAATAACGGCAAGTATATCTTTAAACAGGTATTGCCGGGGGCGGTTACTTCCGCACACCTATTCCGCCTTGGTAATTACTATGCGGCGATCGGGGATGATATCAGGAATAACAACCCGAAAATTGTGAAGAATCCTAACCAGTAAAGCGATGTATTATGAAAACTAGTATTCAGTATGCGATATTAATGGCGGCGGTGATCTTTTCCGCTTCCTGCAAAAAAGATAATTATAAAGCGCCTTCCAGTGCGTTCAACGGCCGGCTGGTATACCAGGGGGAGCCGATCAACGTAAGTTACAACGATGTGTATTTCGAATTATGGGAGCCAGGTTGGGGAAAAAGTACGCCCATTAACGTTAGTATCAGCCAGGATGGAAAATTTTCGGCATTATTGTTCAATGCCAATTATAAGCTGATCATTCCGGGCGCGCAGGGACCCTTTCGTTCGCTGATTGACAAAACCACGAATTCAGATACCATTGCGTTAACGATTTCGGGTAATCTCACCCGTGACATCGAGGTGTTGCCTTACTACATGATCCGTACGCCAAAGTTTGTGGCGGCGGGTAGAACGGTAACCGCTACATTTGGCGCAGAGCAGATCATTAAAGATGCCAATGCCCGTGGAATAGAGCGGGTATCACTGTATGTGTGTAAAACACAGTTTGTGGATGGGCGGAACAGTATTGCCACGAGAGATTTGGGTGGTGGCAGTATTACAGATCCTGCGGGTATTAGTTTGCAGGTAGATGTGCCCACGCTGGTACCCGAACAGAAAACGGTCTTTGCCCGTGTAGGATTAAAAATTGCAGGTGTAGAAGATATGATCTACTCGCCTGTGCAGGAAATTGCCTTGTAAAGGATGATGAATATTGACACGGCCCTCTGGTTTTCCGGAGGGCTTTTCTATGTCCGGTGATTATTACGCACGTTATTTAACGCCCTTTTTAGCCCTTTTACGAAGATCGTTCAGTTGCGTAGTGATAGTTTCGTGGAGGATATCGATCAGCCGTTTTACAGCCGGAGAAGGTGTTTTTTTACGCATCAGCATAAACACCGCAACATCCGGTAACGGAGGAAGTCCGCTGGAGGGTGTCAATACCCTGCATCCGGCAGGCAGGCCGATTTCCGTACGGATGGTAATGCCCAATCCGGCTTGAGCAGCCGCCCACATACCTGCCACGCTGCCGCTGGTGAGGGCTGGGCGCCAGGTACGTTTTACTTTTTCCAGTGCTGCCAACCCGGTAGTACGGAACAGGCAGGGGGCTTCAAATAACAAGAGCGGTAAAGGTTGTTGCAATGCCACGGTGCTATCGGCGCCACCTATCCATCTGATAGGGAGCGTGCCTATGGGCATGGCTTCTTCCGGCGCATTTTTTCCAAAGGAGATAATCACATCGAGTTTGCCGCTTTGCAGCAACTGTGCCAGCACGGCTTGGCGTTCCAGTGTTACTTCAATTTCCATTTGTGGGTGAATGGCCGCAAAGCGGGCCAGTGCCACCGGAAGACCACTTTCTGCAAAATCTGCGGGGAGTCCCAGTTTTACTTTTCCTGCTATCTGCGTAGCCGTTAGGGCGGCAATGGCCTGCTGGTTGATGTCCAGCATTTGCCGGGCATAGCCCAGCAGGATTTCTCCGTTGGCAGTGAGTCGCCAGCCGCGGCCCTGTTTTAAAAACAGCTGCTGCCCCGTGATCTCTTCCAGTCGCTGCATTTGCAAACTTACCGCCGATTGGGAGCGGGCCACCTGGTCAGCAGCCCGGGCGAAGCTGTCCAGATCTACTGCCAACACAAATGTGCGCAACAAATCCAGTTCCAGCAGATCTGTTATCATACTTTAGTTTTATTAAAGTGTATCGTTAGATGTTTCAATATTGCAAATGTATGAAACGTTGGTAAGTTTGCAGTGAAATCTTCTTTTGTATGAAAAAATTACTATTCATCATGTCTATACTACTGTCAGGCAGTGCTGCGGCCCAAACGCCTCCGACCCGTAAACAACTGCTGCAACAAATAATACCGGTAACCGGTGTAGAAGAAGTACGTATGGATGAAATTACCCTCGCTCCCGGTCAGGGCGCCCCGGTGCATCACCATCCATGTGAAGTATATGGGTATATCGTATCCGGGGAAATACAATATCAGCCAGCAGGTGAGGCGGCCGTATTGTTGCATACCGGCGACGCTTTTCGTGAAGCTGCCGGCAAAGAAATTACGGTATTCAAAAATGCACACGACGATAAACCCGCCACCTTCGTAGCCCTGTACCTGCTAAAGAAAGATCAACCTGCTATCATCATTAAAAAATAAATTATGCCTTTTGTACAAATTTATCTCGGCCATCATCTCAGCGCTGAGAATAAAAAAGATATTTCGCTGTCGGTACATCAGAGCCTGCAGGAACATTTCAATATCCCTGCAGATGATTATTTCCAGGTGATCCACACCATGCAACCCGGAGACATTCTCTATCCGGCCAGTTATTTTAATGTACCACATACCGATAACCTGTTGTACATACGTATTACAGCAAGAGCCGGCAGAACGGTGGAACAAAAAAAGGCACTGTATAAAAGTATTGCCTCCCGCATAGGCGCCAGCACACCCGTGAGTGGAGATGATGTGGTCATTATTCTGCTGGAGAATGATTTGGCCGGTTGGTCATTTGGCGGAGGTGTTGCCCAGATGGTAGAGTAAACTCATGTTATTTTAGCTGTCAGTTTTTTTCATAGAAAATAAGAAAATTGTATAAAAGATCCGCTTGTTTTGATCGACAAAAAGTCAGGTTGAGAAATGGTTTTGTTAGATGATAGTGTGATAAAAAATATCTGATATTTGATGGTTGTCGGTTTTAAATATGTATTAAATTTGAGGAATTAAAATTTTCTAAAGTATATGGAAACACAAGCTTTACAGGAGATTTTGGCGAGATTTGATGCCGTAGATAAGCGATTCGATGTCATGGATGAGAAATTCGATGTCATGGATGAGAAATTCGATGTCATGGACAAAAGATTCGACGCTATGGATGAAAGATTCGACGCTATGGATGAAAAATTCGACGCCATGGATGAAAGACTCGATGTAATGGAAGAAAAAATTGATCACAGGTTCGATTTGGTGGACCTGAGATTAACCTCCATTGAGGAAAACATCGAGAGAATTGCTGAATGGGTACCTTTCAGAACACCTCCTTTTAAAGGACTTCCGAACGGCTAGCCACGCACCCTGTATGTACTACCCCTGTTAAGTGATTAATAGCCTTGCTGTTTTACAGCAAGGTTTTTTAATTGACAAATATCGCAGTCGAAAATCCTCCGGATGAGCACCAACGGAAATTAATCAGTAAATTGCCTGATAATCGGGCAGGCATGGAAACGGTTACAACAGAGAAAATATTACCCCGCTGGCAGTTATTTCTGCTGTCATTTAAAGATGCATATAAAGAGCTGCAGGCGAATGATCCGCTGCGGATGGCCGGGGCCACGGCATTTTTTACCACTTTTGCCCTACCGGCTATTCTTATTATTATGATACAGTTGCTGCGTATTATTTTCCGGATAGAGCATCCGGGTCAGCGGCTGATGTCGCAGCTGGAAGGCATGTTTGGCGTGGAAACCACCGAAGCGATCCTGCTAACATTGCGGGCATTCCGGAGCATTGCGCAAAACTGGATCATTGCTATTGCGGGTTTCTTTTTTTTATTGTTTGTGGCCACCACACTTTTTAAAATTATCAAAGGTTCACTCAATGAATTGTGGAAAGTAAAAGCCACTCATAAAGAAAACTTCGGGCAGATCATGCTGTCACGGTTAAAAGCCGTGCTGGTGATTGTTTTTGCCGGCGTATTATTTATCATCGACCTGGTGGCCGAAGCTGCCCGCACCTTTCTAGGCAAGTACATCCTCCTGTATACCCCCGCGCTGGGCATTTATTATGATAGTGCGCTCAATTATGTCATCTCTGTTATCATTGTTACGATCTGGTTTTTTCTGGTCTTCCATTTTTTACCCAACGGGCGCCCACATTGGAAAGTAGGACTTACCGGTGCACTGGTGACCAGCATCCTGTTTAATATTGGAAAAGCGGTGCTGAAGGTAATGCTGACGTACAGCAGTATCAACAGCCTCTATGGCGCTTCCGCATCTACCGTTTTACTCCTGCTGTTTATGTTTTATTCTTCCCTGATCTTTTATTTCGGAGCGTGTTTTACAGACGCCTGGGGAACCCGCACCGACCGCCCAATACAGCCCCTGCAGCATGCCAGTCGTTATGAAATTACGATAGCAGAAGAGTAATACTTTTATTTGATAACAAAGCACCCTGAATAGATAAATAAGTATTATAAAAATTGCCTATTATAGAGATAGATTTGCTAATCGCAGGATCAACCAATTTTAAGTAGAAATCCACCTATGGGCAACAAAATTACGTTAAAGGAAAAGGTAGGGTATGGCTTTGGAGATATGGCTTCTTCTATGTTCTGGAAGCTGTTTGGTATGTACCTCTTGTTTTTTTATACAGATGTGATGGGCATCGCTGCGGCGGCGGTAGGAACCATGTTCCTGATCACCCGCATCTGGGACACTTTCTTTGATCCGGTTGTAGGCTCCCTGGCCGACAGAACCCATTCCCGCCGGGGCAAATTCAGACCCTATATTTTATATATGGCTGTTCCTTTTGGGGTAATCGGGGTACTCACGTTTACAACGCCGGGTTATGGCGCTTCCGGTAAACTGATCTATGCCTATATCACCTATTCTGCCATGATGATGATCTACTCGCTGATCAACGTACCTTATGCGTCATTATTAGGGGTCATTTCGTCCGATGGTAAAGAAAGGAATACATTGGCCTCGTTCAGGATGGCCTTTGCTTTTGGAGGCAGCTTTATCGCATTGGCATTAATTGAACCCTTGGTCAATTTCTTTAGTAAAACCAGTACCGGCGTCATGAATCTGCAGCGTGGCTGGCAATTGGGTGTAGCGGTGATTGCTGTTATCTGCGTCACGTTATTCCTGCTCTGTTTTGCCTGGGTAAAGGAGCGGGTGCAAGCTATTAAAGAAGATCCGGCCGCTCTGAAAGATGATATCCGGGATCTCTGTAAAAACAGACCCTGGTGGATTTTGCTGGGCGCTGGTATTGCTGCGCTGATCTTTAACTCCATCCGCGATGGCGCAACCCTTTATTATTTTAAATACTACATACAAAACGTAGAGGCGTTTACGTTAGGAAGCATGCATATTACTTATTCTACGCTTTATCTCATGGTAGGACAAGGAGCCAATATCCTCGGCGTGATCCTGGCCTCACCGGCAGGCAATAAGATAGGTAAGAAAAATACTTACCTTGGTGCCATGCTGATCGCCTCTGTATTCAGCATCCTGTTTTACTGGTTAGGAAAAGGACAACTCGCTCTCATCTTTATATTCCAGTTCCTGATCAGTGTATGTGCAGGCATTATTTTTCCACTGCTATGGTCTATGTACGCCGACATCGCGGACTACTCTGAATGGAAAAATGGTCGCCGTGCTACAGGACTCATTTTCTCTTCTTCTTCTATGTCGCAGAAGTTTGGATGGACGATCGGCGGAGCGCTCACGGGCTGGCTGCTCGGCGCTTTTGGTTTTAAAGCAAACGAAATACAGGCAGATGCTGCGCAACACGGTATTTTATTAATGCTTAGTTTTTTGCCGGCCATAGGGTCTATACTATCTATTGTATTCATTGCCATGTATCCGCTTTCTGAAACACGTATTGCTACTATTTCTGCCGAACTGAAACAAAGAAGAAACTAATGCAACCCACTTTAAAAACAGCGCTGCAAAAGGAATTGGTCAACATCCTCTCGTACTGGACGAAATACATGCCAGATGAAGCCCATGGCGGATTTTACGGTAAACTGGGAAATGACAATATACCCCTACCCGGCGCTGTGAAGGGGGCGGTACTCAATGCCCGCATCCTGTGGACGTTTGCGGCGGCTTATAATGCCAGCGCGAATCCGCTGTACCTGGCAATGGCCGACAAGGCTTACCATTATTTCGCTGCACACTTCATCGATGCTACCTATGGCGGCGTATACTGGACGGTAGCAGAAAACGGGCAGCCGGCAGAGACAAAGAAACAAGTGTATGCCATCGCCTTTGCTTTGTATGCTTACAGCGAATATTATAAAGTAACGCAGGATGCAGCGGTATTGGCTGTGGCGATTGAGCTCTACCAAAGTATAGAAGCGCATAGCTTTGATCCGGTTCATGGTGGCTATTGTGAAGCATTTACACGGGAGTGGCAGGAGATCAGTGATCTGCGGTTGAGCGATAAAGATGCCAACGAAAAAAAGACGATGAACACACACCTGCACGTAGTGGAAGCTTACGCTAACCTATATACGATTTGGCCGGATGAAAAATTGTGTACCCAGATACAAGGCCTGCTACGGCTGTTCTATGATAAAATAATTGATAAAAAAAGCGGGCATCTGCATTTGTTCTTCGATGAACAATGGACCGTAAAAAGTAGTAACGTTTCCTATGGACACGATATGGAAGCCAGCTGGTTATTGCCGGAAGCCGCTGAAATTATCCAGGACGAAACACTGATAGCCCGGTACCGGGAACTGGCGCTGGTAATGACCAATGCTACTATTACAGGCGGACTGGATAAGGATGGTGGCTTGTGGTACGAATATGAAACGGCTCAGCGTCATATGATCGCCGAAAAACATTGGTGGCCGCAGGCCGAAGCCTTGGTTGGTTTTATCCATGCCTGGCAGTTGCAGCCGCAGGGGCGATTCCTGCAACATGCGGTCAACACCTGGCATTTCATTGAGCAGCATATTATTGACAAAGCCAATGGAGAGTGGTTCTGGGGGGTGTATAAAGATTACCGCGTTATGGAAGAAGATAAAGCCGGTTTGTGGAAATGCCCCTATCATAATGCGAGGGCTTGCCTGGAGGGGATAAAGCGACTGGGATAACGCGGATTTTGTCTTTGTTCAGGATTATACTGATTATACTGATTTTGATGATTTTTATTTTTCTGCTTTTGGAAGATGTAAAATCTTATACCAAAAATTTAGATTCGCTGATATCTTCTAAAAATCTTTTTAAATCCTGTAAAACAAAATCCAGAAAATCAGTATAATCAGTATAATCCTGAACAAAGACAAAATCCGCTTTTAATACTGTATTCACTTTTTTTAATGGCCAATTCGCAATTCGTCATTTGCACTCCCGCTGCATAATAATTTTATATATCTTGATGCATATGAACTGCAAGATATATTCCACATTACAAACTGCACTTTTATTGGGCGCATTAACGTTATCGGCGCAATCTGATGTGACCGTACGTTTCAGCGAACCGGCCCGTCATTTTACGGCTTCTGCACCGCTGGGCAATGGACGTTTAGGCGCCATGGTATTTGGAAATACCAATCGCGAACGAATTGTTTTGAATGAAATTTCTATGTGGTCGGGAGGCATCCAGGATGCAGATAGTAAGGAGGCGGCGGCCTACCTTCCGCAAATTCAGCAGCTATTATTACAGGGGAAAAATATTGAAGCACAGAAAGTGCTGCAGCAATATTTTATCTGCCAGGGGCCAGGATCTGGTAGTGGTAACGGTGCTAACGTAAAATTTGGTTGTTATCAAACCCTGGGAGATCTCTTCATTCAGTGGAAAGATACGGTGTCGGCTATACGTAATTATCAACGTCAGCTGAGACTGGATAGTGCTATCAGCACGGTGAGCTGGGAAAAAAATGGGGTAACTTATAAAGAAGAAGTACTGGTATCCGCTCCTCAGCAGGTAACGGTGGTACGTTTGGTGGCCAACAAACCAGGCAGCCTGTCGTTTACCACAGGATTATACCGTAAAGAACGGGCTAATATCAAACTCGTAAACGGCGCCATCGCCATGAGCGGTACTTTAAACGGAGGGAATGGGGATGAGGGTGTGAAGTATGCTGCTGTATTGAAAGTGATGTCCAAAGGCGGTACCAGAACAGAAAATAAGGATCAGCTGACGATCAACGGCGCAGACGAATGCATTTTGCTGATTGCTGCCCATACCAACCTGAACTGGCCTAACGTAGAAACTCCGGGAGGAGACCCTATGCCGAAAACGGTGGCAGACATCACCAAAGCCGCTGCGGTATCCTGGCCAGCACTGGTACAGGCACATGTAAAGGACTATACTTCCTTTTTTAACCGTTGCCAGCTGTCTTTCACCGATAACAGCAATAACGAAGTAAAGGGAATGGCTACCATTGATCGCCTGCAGCGTTTGCAGCAGGGCGAAAAAGATGCGTCGCTGGTATCGCTGTATTTTAACTTTGGTCGTTACCTGCTCATCAGCTCATCCCGCAACGGCGGTATGCCGGCCAATCTGCAGGGATTGTGGGCAGAAGAATACCAGACGCCCTGGAACGGTGACTATCACCTCGACATCAACGTAGAAATGAATTACTGGCCTGCGGAAGTTACTAACCTGTCCGACTGCCACCAGCCCTTATTCGCGCTGGCTGCACAAATGGCTAAATATGGCGCGCGTACTGCCCGCACCTATTATAATGCAGATGGCTGGATGGCCCATGTGATCAATAATCCCTGGGGCTTTACCTCTCCGGGCGAAGGCGCCGGTTGGGGATCTGCCCTAACAGGAGGCGCCTGGGTGGCTTCCCATCTCTGGAAACATTACCAGTACACCCACGATAAAAAGTTCCTCGCGGAAGTATACCCCGTATTAAAAGGAGCAGCCACTTTTTTTAAAGAAATCCTGATTACCGAACCGTCTCATCAATGGCTGGTAACAGCGCCTTCCAACTCTCCTGAAAACTCTTATATACTGCCGGACGGACAGGAAGGACAAACCTGTATGGGTCCTACCATGGACATGCAAATTTGCAGGGACCTGCTGGGGGCTAACCTCGAAGCAGCCCGTATTCTGCAAACAGATCAGGCCTGGGCCGATAGCCTGAAGATAGTACTCGGAAGGTTGGCGCCGAATCAAATCAGTCCCACTACCGGTGGCGTACAGGAATGGCTGGTAGATTATAAAGAAGCAGACCCGCATCACCGCCATGTATCTCCTTTATATGGCTTGTATCCTTATGATGAAATTACGCCCTGGGATACGCCGGAAATGGCTGCTGCAGCCGAAAAAACGTTGATCAGAAGAGGCGATGGCGCTACCGGATGGTCCCGCGCCTGGAAAGTGGCTTTCTGGGCCCGTTTAGGCGATGGCAACCACGCCTATAAAATGTTGAAAGAGTTATGGGTACCCGCTGCTGCCGGTAGCGATATCAGCATGAGTTCCGGTGCAGGCACCTATGCTAACCTGTTTTGCGCACATCCGCCTTTTCAGATAGATGGTAACCTGGGAGCTACTGCCGGTATATCGGAAATGCTGCTACAGAGCCATGGTAAGGAAAATATTATCCGCTTCTTGCCTGCATTGCCGGATGGTGAACAGTTTGCAGCGGGTCGCATTAAAGGATTGCGCGCTGTAAATGATTTTGTAATAGATTTTAACTGGAAAAACAAAATAGTACAAACTATAAATATCCACTCCGGTAGTGGTGTTGCCTGCAAATTGCTGCTGCCACAAACCGCTGTGGTAAAGGATCGCAATGGCGTAGCGGTACCGCATACTTATAAAAACGGCGTGCTGAGCTTTAATACTAAGAAAGGTATGAGCTATCGCATAGCGGTATAACGCGGATATTGTCTTCCCCAGGATTATACTGATTATACTGATTTTCCTGATTATATTTTAAAAGATGAGGGAAGATGAATGCGGAAATATTCGCGTTCATCTTCCCTCATCTTTTAAATCAAAAAATCAAAAAATCAAAAAAGTAAAAATCGGGAAAATCATTATAATCAGTATAATCCTGGGGAAGACAAAAAATCGCACATTTTTTGTTCCGCAACATTATTAGTAGATTTAGTTTACAATTACCAATCGATTAACAGTGAGCAACAAGGACAGCAAGTATACCATAGCGGAGGTGTATGCCCTTTACTGGAAGGAACTTTATCTTTCAGCTTTTCGCCGGTTGCGTTCAGCGGCCGACGTGGAAGATGTGTTGCATGATCTGTTCCTGTCATTGTTACATTCGCCGGAAGTGCTGGAAAAAGATGGTTCTATCCGCGCTTATCTCCACCAGTCGCTCAAAAACCGGATTATCGATAATTACCGCAAAGCCGCCGTAAGACCACAACTGGAATCCGGAGATGTGTTGCCGGAAACTTCTTCTGCGCTCCACAGTGACGAAACATTGTTGCACCATGAAGTAGAATCGTTGGTGATGGAAGAAGTGAACCGGATGCCGGAAAAAATGAAAGCCATTTACCTGCTCAGCAGGCAGGAGCACTTACCGAATAATGAAATTGCCCATCAGTTAAACATCTCCCTGCAAACAGTTAAAAACCAGATCAGCAGTGCCTTGAAACGGGTACGTACCGCGCTGACAGACTATACCTGAAATATTTTTTCCGTAAGCATAGTACTCCCTTCTTTTTTATACGTGTATATAGTCAAACCGATTTTCAGTGGATGACGATTTGCTACACGATTTACTGGAAAAGTACCAGCAAGGCAAGCTAACGGCCGCCGAAAAAGCGCAGCTGGATGCCTGGTATGACCGTTTCGATACGACCCACGCGGGCATGCAGCCGTTTGCCAATCCGGAAGCGGAGCAGGCGGCAGCACAGCGTTTACAGGCACGTATTGAAAGCTCGTTGGAAGCCGCCGGGCATACCAATGGTCGGGTAGTGCCCTTGTATCGCCGCTGGTTATATGGCGCCGCAGCTGCCATTATTTTACTGCTGTTGTCATTTCCCTTATATAGATGGTTGTTGAAACGTAATACCGTGGCTACGGCGCCGGCCATGGCCTGGCAGAATATTGTTACGCCTTCCGGGAAAATGACGAAGCTTACCCTGGCAGATGGTAGCCAGGTATGGCTGAATGCCAATTCCAGTATGCGGTATCCGGTGGCCTTTTCAGCCACTAACCGGGAAATTTGGCTCACCGATGGAGAAGCCTTTTTTGATGTGAGCCCCGATAAACAACGCCCTTTTATTGTGCATACAGATAAACTCAATGTGCAGGTATTGGGTACTTCCTTTAACATACGTGCCTATGCACAACTGGATAAAGTGAGCATCGGCGTAGCCACCGGAAAAGTGCAGGTAGTACGGGATGCACAGCCACTGGGTATCCTCACGGAAAACAAACAACTGAACTGGAACCGAAACACGCAAAAGGCCAGTATACTGGAGTCAGATGCTGCTCAAATGGGTAACTGGAAGGAGGGCCTCATCCGCCTGGATGGCGCCTCTTTCACTGAGTTAGCCATCATGATAAAGAATGTATATGGATATCAACTAAGCACCCGTAACAAAGTCGTGCAACAGGCTTCGTTTACGGCCACTTTTAAGAATACCAATAAGATTGAAGACGTTATGAAAATGATTTGCAGAACACAGCAGGTAAAATATCAAAGACAGGACAGCACCATTACGCTATACTAATCAGATACATATGAACCTTAATTGAAACAGGAGCTGTGCAACCAGCCCCTGTTTAATAAGTGTTACAGTCTTTCACCGCCGGTCGAATGGAAAATGAAAGCTGTGGCATTTAAAGGGCCTTTTATTACCATTTAAACTCACCAAAAGTATGAAAAAAAACTTTAAGGAAATTACACGACAAATTATGAGGGTGTCAACCATTTTCCTTGGAATTATGCTGGTGTCTGCAGGTTTGCTGGAAGCGGAAACCGGGTCAGCTCAAAAAGTGAAAGGCATGCGGTTGAGTATTGCTTTTCACAGCCAGTCATTAGCCGGGGCTATTACAGATCTTGAAAAAGCGTCCCATCTATCTTTTGCCTACGATAAAAAGAAATTGCAGCTGTTGGCTGCACCGGATACCGCTTTCCGGAATGCGCCACTGGATCAGATCCTCAGCCGGCTGCTGTCGGGAACAGTGTATTCCTACGATGTGATCAACGACAATATCACCATCGGCCGGGATTTTAATAAAGTGTTACAGCAGGTACCACCCGGTAGCCTCAGTGGCCGTATCACAGATGCCGGCAATGGAGACGCTTTGCCCGGTGCTTCTATCCGATTGAAAGAGATCAGCAAAGGAGCCGTGGCGGATGCTGCGGGTAACTTCAAACTCGATGGTATCCCTCCCGGAAAGTATGTGGTGATCGTTTCTTCTATCGGTTATGAACCTACGCAGAAAGAGATCATTATCAAAGAAGGTACGCCCGCTACACTGGATATAGTGATGAAAATAAAAAACAACCTGAGCGAAGTAGTAGTAACGGCACTGGGTATGCGAAAAGACCAGAACAGCTTAAGCTACGCCACGTCCACCGTAAAAGGAGATGACTTTACCAAAGCCCGTGAGCCTAACATCGCGAATGGCCTGGAAGGTAAAGTAGCCGGCGTAAACGTGGTAAAACCCGTTTCCGGTTCCATGGGATCCAGTCGTGTGGTGATCCGTGGTAACGGTTCTATCAGTGGTAATAACCAGCCTTTGTATGTAATCGATGGTGTGCCGCTGGTGAATAATACCTACGGTCAAACTTCCGTATTTTATGGTGGCTCTGATGGTGGCGATGGTATTTCCAGTATTAACCCGGATGATATCGAAACCATGACGGTGCTGAAAGGCGGTACGGCAGCGGCTTTGTACGGTGCCCGCGCTTCCAATGGTGCTATTCTGATCACTACCAAAAGCGGTAAAGCACATAAAGGATTGGGCGTAGAATATAATGGTAGTTATACCACCGATAAGCCCATCTTTTACACCAAAGATTTTCAGTATGACTACGGACAAGGTACCCAGGGACTGGCGCCACAAGACGCCGCTACCGCTAAAGCAGTAGGTCCGGGTAGCTGGGGTGCCAAACTGGATGGCTCCTCCGTAGTACAATTCGATGGCGTTAAACGTCCGTATAGTGCGGTGAAGGATAACGTTAAAAATTTCTACCGGGATGCTAATACCTTTACTAACAACGTTTCTATATTTGGGGGCAATGAAAAAGTAAATGCACGGTTTTCTGTATCAGATCTGAACAACCACGATCTGATGCCTAATTCCAGCCTGCGCCGCCAAAACTATACCCTCCACGCCAACGCCATCCTGGCCGATAAGCTGACCCTGTCAGTGAATGGTATGTACATTCATGAAAAAGCCAGGAACCGTCCTAACTCCGGCGACTTCTCCTGGAATCCACACATGGCTGTGCAATTACTGCCTACCAACCTGGATGTGCGCACACAGGATCGCCGGGTAGATGACAACGGTAAAGAGTATTTGTTCTCCGACAATATTTATTTTGGTAACCCCTACTTTCTTGCCTACAACAGGCTGAGCTCCGACACAAAAGATCGCCTCATTGCTTCTGCCGATCTGAAGTATAGCATTACACCAGACTTATATGTACGCCTGCTCACCGGTACCGATTTTGCGTATCGTTTTTCACAGGGTATTAATCCGGAAGGCGGCGCCATTGCCACGCCCAGCATAGGCGTTGGACAACGGTTCGATAATGAATTCAACTCACAGCTACAGATAGGGTACGATAAAGAACTCAGCAAATCTTTTATGCTGAATACTTTTGTGGGCGGCAACATCATGAAGAGCACCTACAGCAACACCAGCGCCGGTGGTAGCCAGTTTATTGTACCCGGATTTTACGCGGTAAATAATACCAAAACATTATCCCGCAGTTATGATAAATCAGATAAACAATTCAATTCCTTATTCGGATCAGTAGAACTGGGATTCAATAAATACCTCTTCCTGAGTGTAACCGGTCGTAATGATTGGTTTTCTACCCTGAATCCAGAGACCAACAATATCTTTTATCCTTCGTTTGGTTTAAGTTATGTGCTGTCGCAATCAGTGAAATTACCCAGCTGGTTTTCTTATGCGAAGGTCCGTGGCTCCTGGGCTAAAACTGGTAGCGATGCCAGCGTAGCCCCTTATTCACAGGCACTTTCCTACGGCTTCGGTAATACTTATTTCGGCCAGCCTACTGCTTATGTGGCTTCTGATGGTATTCCAAATACTTTATTGCAGCCGGCGGTGACCCGTTCCTGGGAAGTGGGTTTTGATACGCGCTTTTTACAAAATCGTATAGGCATTGACTTTACGGTGTATAATCGTCTTACTTCCAATGATATTCTTACCTCACAGATCAGTTCAACTTCCGGTTTCGGTAGTGTAAGCCTGAATACCGGCAAGATGCGTAACAGCGGTATTGAACTGTTGTTAACGGGTACGCCTGTACGCCACGGAAAAATCACCTGGGACATATCGTTCAACCTGGGCTACAACAAGAACCGGGTGCTGGCACTGGTAGACGGACAGGATCAGATCGTGATGCAGCAAAGCCGTCCCGGTCTGTATTCAGACGGAGGCGTTCCTGCATTCATCAATGCGATAGTAGGACAACCGCTGGGTGTGATTACCGGTACTACCTACAAGCGCGACGAACAGGGTAACATTGTATTCAACGCGCAGGGCTTTCCTGTTCGTGGCGACATCGCGCAATTAGGTAACAGCGTAGCGCCGCTGGGTATGGGCTTTAATAACGAATTCCGCTATGGTAGTGTATTTGCCAGCGTATTAATTGATGGTAAATTTGGCGGTAAAATTTCTTCGGGTACCAACAACCTCGCTTATGTAGCCGGCTTGCACAAGAAAACACTGGAAGGACGCGAAGGTGGTATCACCGGCAAAGGGGTAACAGAATCCGGTGGCGAAAATAAAGTCACGGTATCTTCAGAAGATTACTTCACCTGGGTAGGTAATAATATCACAGAGGAATTTGTATATGATGCCAGCTTTATAAAATTACGTCAGGTAGTGTTGGGGGCAAACCTGCCGCATAGCTGGATGAACCGGGTGAAAATAAATGATGCCAGTGTATCTTTCGTGGCCCGTAATCTTTTTACTATTTACAGTAAGGTACCGTTGGTAGATCCGGAATCTACCTTTCTCAATGGCAATGTACAGGGGCTTGAAATGCTGGCCCTTCCTGCCACCCGCTCTTTTGGTGTTAACCTGAATGTAAAGTTCTAAAAAACCAGTCATCATGAAACGTAATCTGCTCAAATATATCACGGTAACAGGCGCATTTTTATTTACCAGCGTAGCATGTACCAAAAACCTCGAACAAATTAATGTGAATCCGAATGCACCTTCTAATGTAGCGCCGGAGCCGTTGTTCACGACTATTCAAATGTGGACGCCCGGGCAGGAATCAGTCAGAAGAGGCAGTATCGGGTTTTGTATGATGTTTGTACAACAAACCGCGTCTACTAAAACCGATGATTTGCAGGGCGATAAATACCTGCAAAGTGATAATGCCAGTACCTTTTTTTCTACCGAGTACAGTGCATTAGCAAGAAATATAGAAGCGGTGATGACGTCTGTGAAAACAGATCCGGCCAGTGTGAACAAATACGCGGCTATGCGTATCTGGCGTGTGCTGATTATGCATCAGCTCACCGACTTATACGGTGATGTGCCTTATACCCAGGCAGGGAAAGGTTTTACAGAGAATATTTACTCACCGGTGTATGATAAGCAACAGACTATTTATACCGATATGCTGAAAGAACTGGACGAAGCTGCCGCTTCATTTGATGATAGCAAAGCCACCTTCGGTGCGGCTGACGTGGTATACCAGGGAAAAATTCCTCAATGGAAACGACTGGCTTATTCCTTGATGCTGCGCTTAGGTATGCGCCTGACCAAAGTAGATATTGCTGCTGCAGAAACCTGGGTAAAGAAAGCGATTGCCGGTGGTGTTATGCAGGGCAATAGTGATATGTGTACGCTCCCACACGAAGGACCCAACCAGGATCAATCCAATCCTATCAGTTATTCCTTCTTTAAGTTTAACCTGGTGCAGCTGGGCGACATCAAGATTAGTAAAACATTCCTTGACTTCCTGAAACAAACCAATGATCCAAGGATCGCGGCTTATATGTCGCTGCCCTCCGGCAACAGCACACCCGCCAGCCAGAAGGGCCTGCCAAACGGACTGGATGCCAATTCTTTTGCGACCTATCCCGGTGGTAACGACCTTTCTACTTATTCTACCTTCAACGTAAATAAGATTCTGCCACTGGCAGCCCCGTCTTTTATGCAGAGCTATGCAGAAGTGGAGCTGATGCTCGCCGAAGCAGCGGTGCGGCATTGGACCGGTGATGATCCGGGCACACACTATACCAAAGCAGTAACTGCCTCCATGCAACAACAAACGCTGTATGGAGTAACCATTGATAACGCAGCGACACAGGCTTATCTGCAAACAGGTAAACCGTTTCCGGCCATTGGCACCGATGCGCAGCTGAAGGTGATTAATGAACAATATTGGGTCGCTACGTTTATGAATGGCATTGAATCTTATGCTAACTGGCGCAGGAGCGGTTACCCGGTACTCACCCCTGTTAACTATCCCGGTAATGCCACCAGTGGCGTTATTCCCCGTCGCCTCACTTATCCGATTGGAGAATATACTTCCAACAGTAAAAACCTGAAGGATGCTATTTCCAGACAGGGAGCAGATAACTACCTGACCAGGGTTTGGTGGGATAAATAATTTACAGACCTTAGTGGAGCGGTATATCACCGCTCCCTTTTTTTAAGACATTACATACTGAGATGCGAATTTTTTTAACAGGCTGCTGTCTGCTGCTCTCCCTGCAGTTGTTGGCGCAATCACCTTATCTAACGGCAAAGTGCACACGATTTATAGATAGTACGGGTCGCGAGGTTATTTTACACGGACTTAATTTTGTGAACAAAGATAAAGCGAAGGGGTATCGTTATGCGGATGATTCACTGAGCATCGTTAAAATGAAGCAGTGGGGGATTAACTGTATTCGCCTCGGCGTTACCTGGGATGCGATGGAACCCGTGCCAGGAAAGATCAACGAAGCCTATCTGCAACAACTGGATGAACGTGTTCGCTGGGCGGCACGGCAAGGCATATACGTTTTGCTGGATATGCACCAGGATCTGTACAGTAATAAATTTAGTAATGGCGCACCCGACTGGGCCACGCTCGATGAAGGCAAGGAACACTATGCCAATCCCGATGCCTGGGATGATTCTTATTTTTTGAGTGCCGCCGTACAAACGGCTTTCGACAATTTCTGGCATAATAAGCCTGCAGCGGATAGCATCGGTATTCAGGATCACCTGGTGCATAACTGGGGCCTGCTGGCAAAGCGATATGCAAATGAGCGGGCGGTGATAGGCTTTGATTTACTGAACGAGCCATTTATAGGGAGTAATGTAAGCAAAGTGCTGGAAGCCTTTATGCATGCCCTGGCGCAGGGAAGTAAGCCGGCACTGAGTGAGGAAGAAGTAATGAAGTTGTGGGTAACGGAGGACGGCAAAGCACAACTGATGCAACAGCTGAATGACACCATATTGTACAAACAGCTGGTGGCAGGGCCAGCGCCTTATTACGCTGCCTTTGAAAACGAACAGCTGATTCCTTATTTCTTAAAAGCCACCGCTGCTATCCGCGCGGTGAATCAACAGCAATTGATTTTTATAGAGCCGAGTGTATCGGCTAATTTTGGCGTACGCACACATATCGCTGACTTTCTGCAGCGGCTGGGAACATCAGATGGTATTGCTTTTGCGCCACATGCGTATGATATTGTAACCGATACCCGCAGTGTAGCCGGCGGCAGCGACCAGCGCGTGAAAATTATTTTCGACCGGCTGGATAG
>NZ_DATCVJ010001111.1:0-4059 GCF_036566945.1 Chitinophaga sp.
CATGCGTAGATTAACCTCTTTATCATTGCTCGTAGGTACCAGCGTAATGCTATCCATGAGTGCCTGTCATAAAGACGGCGGGGGACTTTTCGGTAAGAAGAAGGAATCTTCTTCCGCTACGGGCTGGAACTACAACGACCAGAAAATGGGCGGTTTCAGCGTAGCTAAAAACGTTGCCCAGCAAACGGGCCCGGGCCTTGTGTTTGTACAAGGTGGTACCTTTGCGATGGGAGCAACGGAACAGGATGTAATGGGCGACTGGAATAATATTCCACGTCGTATCACTGTTTCCTCTTTCTACATTGATGAATCTGAAGTAGCCAACGTACATTATCGTGAATATCTTTACTGGTTGAACCGCGTTTATGGCGAGTCATTCCCGGATGTTTACCGCAATGCATTACCCGATACCCTGGTATGGCGTAGTGAACTGGCCTACAACGAACCACTGGTAGAATATTATTTCCGCCACCCGGCTTACAACGACTATCCGGTAGTGGGTGTTACCTGGAAACAGGCCACTGACTATTGTAAATGGCGTTCCAACCGTGTGAACGAAAAATTACTGATGGACAAAGGTTTGCTCTCCAAAGCAGATGTAGGCAACCAGTCAGACGACAACACCTTTGACACCAAGTCATACACGGCTGGTTTGTATGAAGGTACTCCCGGCAAGTTGTCTAAAAGTGCCAAAAACCAATTTAAGAATGCAGACGGAACTCCCCGTAACGCTGCCTTTGAAGATGGGGTGATGTTACCTAACTATCGCCTTCCAACAGAAGCAGAATGGGAATATGCCGCACTGGGTTATATTGGTCAAAACCCCGGTCCTTCCAAAAAAGAAGGTAAACATGGGGAAGAGCTGATCATGAACAAACAGGTGTACTCCTGGGGTACCAACACCAGCGGATTACGTGATATCCGCCGTGGTACCATGCAGGGTCAGTTCCTGGCCAACTTCAAGCGTGGTTCCGGTGATAACATGGGTGTGGCCGGCGGTTTGAATGACCGTGCTTCCATCCCGGGTCCTATCCGCTCCTTCTACCCTAATACGTTCGGCATCTATAACATGTCCGGTAACGTAGCAGAATGGGTACTGGACGTTTACAGACCACTGAACCCGATTGATGGGGAAGACTTTAACTACTTCCGTGGTAACAAATTCCAGACGGTTTATCAGAATGAAAATAAAGAACTGGAAAAAGATAGTCTCGGTCACCTGAAAATGCGTGATGTAACAGACGAAGAAAGTGCGAACCGTCTTAACTATCAGAAAGGTGATGTAATCAACTACCTGGATGGTGACTCCCTTTCACAGGTGGAATATGGTTACGGCGTTACTACGCTGATCAACGATAAGTCACACGTGATCAAGGGTGGTAGCTGGAACGATCGTGCTTACTGGCTTTCACCAGGTACCCGTCGTTACATGCAGGAAGATATGGCCACGAATACCGTTGGTTTCCGTTGCGCCATGGATCGTGTAGGTAGCCCTGAGGGTAACAAGTTTAAAACCGGTAACCTGTTCAAGAAACAGCGTCAAAAGAGATAACAGCGAGTTTTTGTCTTACACAGGATTATACTGATTAAGATGATTCTCACGATTTACTTTTTTGATTTTATAAGATTAAAAAGATTAGGGAAGATAAATGCGGATATCCACATTCATCTTCCCTAATCTTTTTTAATCCTGAAAAAAAACTCCTGAAAATCATCTTAATCAGT
This sequence comes from Chitinophaga sp., assembly GCF_036566945.1. GTDB lineage: Bacteria > Bacteroidota > Bacteroidia > Chitinophagales > Chitinophagaceae > Chitinophaga. Next base: position 1,726 of record NZ_DATCVJ010001111.1, read on the forward strand.
ATAATCCTGAGTGGGACAAACTCCCCGCGGGACTACTTCCAAAGTTCCAGAATTTCTTCTGTGTGGTTTTTAGTATCCGGTTTTTTGATGATGTGTGCAATCACGCCTTTTTCATCGATGAGAAACGTAGTACGGTGGATGCCGTCGTAGGTTTTACCCATCATTTGTTTTTCGCCCCAAACACCGTATTGGTTCACGATCTTCTTGTCTTCGTCTGCCAATAAAGTAAAAGGCAGATCAAACTTTTCTATGAACTTCTGGTGGCTTTGCTCACTGTCTGTGCTTACGCCTACTACTACATATCCTTTTTTCAACAGCGCATCGTAATTATCACGCAGGTTGCAGGCTTGCGCTGTACATCCCGGCGTATTGTCTTTCGGATAAAAATAGAGGACTACCCGTTTTCCTTTAAAGTCGGTCAGCGATACGGTTTTGCCATGCTGATCATGTCCTTTAAAAACCGGGGCTTTATCGCCTTCATTTAAGTTTCCCATATATAAGGTTTTAGCTGTTTGAAATGATGTTCCTAACGTTTGAAAGAGAGTCTGTAGGTTCCTTCATTGCCGGCAATATCGGTTACTTTCATCACCAGGATATGTGTACCTGGCTGGCAGTGTTCATCGAACGTATAAGTAAGCACGTTACTTCTACGGGAAAACAACAACCATTTACCATCCAGTTCAGCGCGGTAGCTTTTAATACCACTGGCATCGTTCATGGCAAAAGCTATTTTAGCTGCTCTGGCCAGGTTGGCGCCCGGTTTCACACCCAGTGGTGTCACCTCGGGGGCAATGATATCTGCTTCCAGGTGGAAGTTGCCGAAATCACGGAATGTTCCGGTATACCAGCCGTTTTCCAATGTGGTAGCCGAAGCGCTGCTGCCCATTCCTTCTCTCACCATCACTATTTTCGATTGCAGGCTTTCCGGAACAGGGCGGGAAGGACGCATCCGTACACTGAAAAAGTCGTGTACAGGCACCAGTGGTGTATGCAAATGATATATATTGGAATATGCTTTGGTGCTGACAGCTGGAGTTTCGGTGTAGTTGAAACAAATTTTGTCGTACAACGCATCTTCATCCAGGTAAAATTCTACCTGGTTATTTTCAAAGATATTGCGGGAATCCGGATACATGAGATTAGCGCAGCTTTTATCTGCCACTCCCGGACCTCCCTGTTGCAGCTGTAGTTTCACGGTAGATGTATTACCGTAAGCATCTTTCACCAGCAACCTAACTTCATGTACAGCGCCATCATCCAGGTGAATGGTACCATCACCATTCAGATCATGGTAAATATCCAGTTTATTGCCCGGCAAAGAAAAGGCCAGCTGATAGTATGGACCACCGCCTTTTTTCACTTTATAGTCTATATGCGCATTGAGATAACGGGTTTCTTCATAGCCGATATTATCCAGCTGAAAGTCGATGTCCGGCGTCCCGTTTTGTAATAATGTTACTTCGTATATGCCGTAGATGTTACCGGTATTCATACGGTCTACCGCACTCACGCCTATACCTGCATTCGCTGCATTTATTTTAATGACGGGCTGCGTAGTCACATATTCACCCCCCGCTTTTTTCACAGGCAGCATCATAGGTTGCTGCTCATAAATACTTTTGTCGCGGTCATAGATAGCGATGCGATATACATCCGGCGCGTGGGTATCTGCAATATCGAATCCAAACAGCAGCGGGTTAAGCGGCTTTTCTGATTCCGTATTTCTGATTTCAAAGTGCAGATGCGGACCGGCAGAACCGCCGGTATTACCACTCCAGGCAACAAAATCACCTTTCTTTACCGGGAACATGCCAGCAGGAATGGTCAGATCACTTGCCCAGCTTTCGGCCTGGTATTGTTGCTTCTTTACATATTGTTGTAAAGCAGGAAAAAAGGCATTCAAATGCGCATATACAGTCGTGTAGCCATTTGGGTGAGTAATGTATAATACATTGCCAAATCCTGTGTGGGACACGCCGATGCGGCTTACATAACCATCTGCGGCCGCATGTACCGGCAGATTTTCCCTTTGCTGGGTTTTAATATCCATGCCCGAGTGGAAATGGTTAGGACGCAGCTCGCCAAAATTCCCCGCCAGCTCTATGGGAACATTCAACGGATTTCTGAAATAGCCTTGCGGATAGTCCTTTACCGGAATGGATTGCGCTTGTAATAATTGCGGTAGTAAACAAAATAGACCGATGACTCTCTTCATAATATTGCAAATGTAGGGAAAAGAGCAGTTTGCGAAGTTTGTCTTACCCAGGATTATACTGATTTAGATGATGCGGAGGTTGTCTTACCCAGGATTATACTGATTTAGATGATTTTCAG
>NZ_DATCVJ010001112.1:0-5695 GCF_036566945.1 Chitinophaga sp.
CATTCGGTCAAAGGAATCCAGCGATAATTACAGAGCTATTAATAAGGATTCTGGCGCTCTCGGTGGTTATCAGGTCATGCCATTCAATCTATTTGGCGGATCTGAATGGGACCGTAAAGCGCTTGGTCGTGATATTTCACGTGATGAGTTTCTTAATAGTCCTGGACTCCAGGATACTATTGCTAGATATCAGCTACAGCAATATCTACAAAAGTATGGTGCAGCAGGTGCCGCCGTAGCTTGGTATGGCGGCGAAGGTTCAGTTAAAAATATGCACTCTAAAACTACGCAAGCTGGAGGCTATCCGAGTCTCTACGCCTATTGGACTTCGGTACTTAGTAGGATGTAATGGGCGATGATGACCTTGATATCCCCGAAAGTAACCGAGAAATTGCGCTACATTTGCGTTCATTTCGTCTAGACTTTATTGATATTAAATCAAGACTTACAGCCCTCGAAAACGCTAGGACAGCAAGGAGGTCGTTCTTTGATAGAGCGCTATTTCAGAACCTTCTATTGCCATGTCTCAGCGGAGCGTTTTTGTTTCTGTTGACTAAACTCTTGTAAGAGTTTTAATGGCGGGGGGTTACACGCCATGGAAAATGATTGGCAACTGTCGGCCGAATGTCGGAATGTCGATTCTGATATCTTCTTCACGGAAGACAAGAAGGATCGTCGCTTTAAAGACGTTTGCAATATGTGCCCCGTTATTGGGGAGTGCCTGGATTACGCTCTCATCTACAACGTATCTGGGACATGGGGCGGTATGACAGAGAAAGAGAGGTCTAAGATTCCCAGGAAGCAAATTATGGCTCTCCGGGATGACTACGACGAATCTGGTCTTTTTGATAAAACTCTTAAAGCTTAGTTAAATACAGAAACCCCCGAAGTCCAATTAAGGACCTCGGGGGTTCTTTGTTTCTACTCAAATTCTCCAGACTCAATTAGGTGCGCCGCGGCTGCTTTAAGACGTTCCTTCTTTTCATACTCATCTTCGGGACCCTTACCTGGAGGGGTACCGATATACGTAAAGTCAGGATCGTCGTCAACCAGGTTTTCTTCTAGTGGTTCTAGGACCCCCTCTTGAGGAAGTTCAGTATAAAGATGGCCTGCTTCTTCTAGCGCGCTAGTAGCTTCGACACCAATTACTTTGGGAACATATCCTTTGTTGTAAACGTTCCACCTTTGTGCGTCAGTCTTACGGTGGAAGTTCCAAACAATACCCAACTGTGCTAGTGCCCATGCACGACATTCATCGGAACAGTAATCAACTGCCTGATAAGTGTGCAGGAACGGCTGAGAGCAGTTAGGATTCTTGCAGTTCTTAGAGTTGAAGCCCTTACCCTTAACTTCAATATAGAAGAGTACGGATTCAGCTTCAATCTCCTTACGAACTACAGCTTCGGCTCCTATTTCAGTAAGAGGAACCTCAGCCATGATATTGTCGATATTCATGCCAAGCTTAGATGCAAGCTTAGCAAGCCTATCCATTTCGTTAGCTTGGCTGTTTTTACGACGACGTGGAGGCATCGTTATCCTTGCACTTGTGCTTGTAAGTTAGACTACTCATCCGAAGATCGGGTGCTTCCTAAGTCCAAGGTCAATAAGTCGATGGACACCGTGAGCATAGGCAGCAATCCCATCCGGAGGATGATAACCCCTAGGCTTATTAGCCAGTTCAGGGTATCCTGCCCACTTAAGTGCTCCCTTAAGATTAGCAGGTTGCTGCCAGAAAATCATAGCCTGCTCACCAAGCATAGTAAGCATCATATCGATAGCACCAATACAACGTGGTGCGGGCATATCAGAACCAGTCTGGGCAAGAGCCTTATCTTGCCGAAGCCTAAAGTCCTCTACAATGAACCGCATCTTTTCGTCGGTTCCCTTAATCCCACTGTAGCTAAGCTTAAGGAAATTTCGAAAATCATCGTAGTGCATAGTCTTATGGGCAACGTCTGAACCATCTTCAAGAAACGTAGCTACGCCTACGTTCTTACCAGGATCTACCGCGATAAACATTAGTACTCCGTACCATAGAGCCAGAAAGTACCGCCCTCAAGCGGCATCTCGTCCCCAAAATTCCCCTTCGACGTCAAAAGGAACGTCAAAGTTAATCTCGTCAGTAACTCGGCTCATTACTTCGCTAATCTTTGCGATGTACTCCTCCAAGTATTCTCGCTTGATTTCGAAGATAACAGAGTCATGGACCATTAGTAGCATCCGGCACTCTGGTCCGTCAACTTCGTTATAGAGTCGGATCATAGCACTCTTAACGATTTCTGCCAAACCACCCTGGAGCAGGGAATTAAAAGCTAGACGGGGTCCACCAGTAGGATCCATAGCAAGATGACGCATCCTGCCGGTCCACAGACGGATATATCCACGCCTTTTAGCGCGCTCGTATACGACTTTAGACAGAGCCACAATCTTATCGTGATATTCTTCCCAGTCTGTAATAAACTGGTCAGGGTCATCACCACCAAGAATAAGTGCAAGCTTCTTACGCTGCGCACCGTACATCTTGGCATAAGTAAGTGTCTTACATTTAGCCTTAGGGCGTCCTAGCGCGGCAACCATATCGCCCCACATATCCCGATTCCATTGGAAAGTTTCCATTAGAGCGGGCTGCTTAGAGTACCCTGTAGCCAAACGCATTTCACCCTGTGAAAAGTCGGCTTGGTACAGTACATAACCATCTTCAGCTTCAAAAGACTTCTTGATATTACGGTTCCATACCTTAGCAGCATCTTTAGGAACCTGCTGAAGATTAGGATCGTGACAACTAGTACGGCCTGTCTTAGTTCCGTGAATCCAGTAATCACAACGAAGACGACCGTCAGGACTTTGAAGCTCTACAAACTTCCTGTAGCAAAGTCCTAGTGTAATATTCCAGCCTCGATACTCAAGAATATTACTAGCTACTGAACCCCAGGGACCCTCAGAATACGCAGGGTTATTTGCGAGAATAAGTTCGTAGTCCTGCATTGCCACCTTATTAAAAGATGGCTTTCCCGCAGGAGTAAGATGCTCCTGTAGAACAGGCAGTTTCATCTCATCAATAAGAAGGGTCTTAAGATCCTTATTGGAGAGAGGATTATAGCCGTTCAGTTCCTTACGAAGCTGATTCATACGGCCTTCGCCTACGGCAATTTCTTGCTCGCAGACTTGCCTATTTACGCGAACACCTCGACTCTCCATAGTATGGAAAACCTGCATGTTCTGCATTTCTCGATCCCAAAGATTAGGAATCGGACTGTTGAACGGTGCCAGTTTCATCAACTTTAAGAACCCTCTTAAGCAGCTCGTAAGTTTTTCTATCTAGACGTTCTTTAAGATCATCGATAGCTAGCAAAACCTGAATGTTCTTACTGCCATCGATATACTCTGCGAGAGCTGTAAGCTCCTCCCAAGAGAAAGTAAACTCTATAGCTACAGGCTCTACAAACTTAGGCTTGCAGCTAATTTTCCCACCCTCGTCTGGTGTTCGCCAACAATAGACGCCCCCACTTTTTGCCACTCTTAGTTCTGTTTTCTTGTAGAACTCATGGCAACCATCACACTTCGCTTCCATTATCGAAACCCGATTCTACAAAAATTGGGTACAGGTGGAAGAAGAGTTTAAGACAGAGTACAGCATCTTCAGCGGCGTATAGTGCCATAACCTTAGCTGGAAACTTAGGTGACCAACCGTAGATTTTAAAGAAGAATTCCCACTCTGGTGGCTTAAGCTTACCTGGTTCTCTAAGCTCATTCTTAGCGAGCCAGTCCAAACCCTTCGGCACATTTTCGTTGAGCATATGTGCCATAAGCATGGTGCAGTACCACCGGACTATCTGAAGGTTAAACCCGGTAGTCTGCAAAGCGATGATATCGAATTTAGCACTGTGGAAAATAATCCGTTTCCTTGTAGCGATAAGTTGGAAGAGGAGGTTTTTAGTCTCCTCTTCCACGTTATCCGACTCATGGGCTACAGGGAAGTAAGCTGAGTAATAGGTGTTGTCAATCCGTACCGCTGCTGAAATTCCGATAGCATAACCGCGTCCATCTCTAATATCCTTACCATTTGTCTCCGTATCGATGGCCATAGTATCGGCCAGTACCGCTTTGGAGAGAAATTCAGACGGCGTAAGTAGCTTAGATACCGAAGAAACTTCCACTAGTCTTCTTCTTTTCCTTGACCTCTTGTGCCTGTGAAGGTACGGAAGGTAGAGCACCGAAAGTAGGACGGTTAAACACTCGACGCTCTCCGTCCATAACTACGGAGAATCCAGTATTGTCTCCAGTAAATCGAGACTTAAGATACCTGATGTCCATTAGCTTATTACTCTCGGTGTAGTCCTTAGACTGCTTGAGAGAGATAATGGTGCTTGCAGCAGCTGCAATAAATGCGCTACCAAACATATCATCCAGGTCTGCTTCTCTGTAGCCATGACCTGGTGGTTCCTTACGCGTATGATGGACGAATAGCACAGTGCAGCTATAGCGATCCTTAATCATATCAAGGACCTCCATAGACTTAGTGACCTCCTCTTGATTTGAGAGGTTGGAAGCGAGAGAATACGAAGCCGAGTCAATCAAAATGATATCCGGCTGGTAATTCTCAAGCTTACGAATGAACTTACCCATAAGCGGACTTGTGGGCTGGTACAGCTTAATCTTTTCAGGACTGGCGTAAGTTTTGAAATTCTCTTGGAGAAGGTCCAACTCTTCTTCAGTGAAATTGAGCGCCAACTTCTTAAAGAAGTCGTTAACGTGCTCGACCAACATTTCGAGAGAGAGGAAGAGGATCTTGTACTTCTTATCCCCTGTAGAAGAAGTCCAATCCAAATACTTTTTACCCAGCGCGAGATTAGCTACCATACCAATGCTAAGAGTAGTCTTACCTGTAGCAGAACGTCCTACTACAAATCCCGTACCCTTAATAGGTAGAAGTCCTTCAATAATCCACTCGGTCTCATCGACAAAATCAAGAACTTCTCGGAATCCGAAAGTCGGGATTTCATCAGCGAGAACAGTTACGTCCTTGATACCCTGGTAAGGGTGTTTCTGTCGGACGTAATTAACCAGGTCTACGTAGTACCGTTCCTTGTCGGCACGGTCCCTAAACTTACCCCAACGCTTATCTACCCACTGTAGCAGAGAGTAGATTTCACTGTTATCGAGACCCTGCTCTGCACAAGTGTAACTAACACGAGTAAGAGCACTAGACCTGAAACCTTCTGCAACCTGGTGCTTAGTAAACAAATCCCGTGCATCTTCTGGCCATGGGCCATACTTAAGCATAGTCTTTACCGGGTTAGGGATCTGCTCCCGCTTAAACTGTTCCAGGTCATAGCTAATCTGCGGAAGAGGTACAGTTGAGAAGTCTTCCGGAGTATATTGAAAACTATTAGCAGACTTGATAATAACCGGGGCAGAACGCTTATGATTAAACGAACCTACAGGACGGGTACTATGTCCTGCGTCCCAGGCACCGATATCAGCCTGGAGCGCGTAACAGATAGCTTTGTTAATACCTTGAACCGAAGCGATATCGTTATTGAACTGCTCGTAACGCCAGTACCAATGTTCTCGGCCTGGAATTGAGGACTGGACACGCACTGTAGGATGGGGAATGTTGTTCTCTGCCAACTCTTCAGCTGACGGAACGTTACCATCGAAATCAGCCCAAGCAGTATAACTGCCATGAGCATGA
>NZ_DATCVJ010001113.1:0-5070 GCF_036566945.1 Chitinophaga sp.
GCACTTCTCCCATAAAAAAGAAAGCTCCGCGCCCGGATTTTACCAGGTATACCTGGATGATTACAACGTAAATGTAAACCCGACATCTACTTTAAGATGCGGATATCATCAATACGAATATAAAAACAATACCGACCGGCAAATTCTTTTTGACCTGGCCAAAGCCAACAACCGGGTCAATGGCTGGGACATTGAAAAAGTAGGCGATCATGCATTACAAGGTTATCAGCAGGCGGGCGAAAGAATTTATTTTTATGCCATCCTGAACACGAACATCGCAAAGTTAGACCTGACAGATAAAGGCAATAACAATGGTTTTGCCATTGTTCATCTGGCCAACGGCAGCACCACGCCGGTGGAGCTGAAAATAGGGATCTCCTTTGTCAGCAGCGCCAACGCAAAAGAAAACCTGGAGAAAGAAATCGGGCGCAAATCTTTTAATGATATCCGTAAAGAAGCGACGCAGCAATGGGAAACATTGTTGTCGTCTGTACAGGTAAAAGGCGGCACCGATAAACAAAAAGGAATGCTGTATTCCTGTTTGTACCGCTCATTCCTGTGGCCGGCCTTACGCAGCGATGTAAACGGCGAATTTACAGATGCCAGACGTAATGTAGTCAAAGCGGATTTCAACTACTACACCGAGCCTTCGCTATGGGACACTTACCGGAATAAAGACGTGCTGCTGGGGCTTATCAGCCCGCAGGTAACATTGGATGTGATTAAGTCGATGAAAGATGTGGGAGATAAAAAAGGATTTATCCCTACTTTTTTTCATGGCGATCACGGCGCGTCTTCTATTGCAGGCGCTTACCTGAGAGGCATTGATAAGTTTGATATCAAAGGTACTTATGAAATACTGCTGAAGAACGCCAATGTAGAAGGGGGCGCACGACCTTTTATCAAAGAATATATAGAGAAGGGATTTATTTCAGATCCGGATGTTACCAATCCGCATGTGGAAACGAAAGGAAAAGCCGGGGTATCTAAAACCCTGGAATATGCCTACGACGATTACTCCGTTGCCCAGATCGCCAAAAAGCTGGGCGATACGGCCAACTACCGGATCCTCATGGCCAGGTCTAAGAATTACAAAAATGTATTTGATCCGTCTACCCGGTTTATGCGCGGCAAATTAACCGATGGTTCCTGGATAACGCCCTTTAATCCACAGTATCCTTACTACGAATATATGTACCGGGAAGCCAATGCATGGCAGGTGTCTTTCTTTGCGCCACATGATATGCCCGGTTTAGTGGCATTGTATGGCGGTGCCAATGGATTTGAATCTAAACTGGACTCGTTGTTTACCGTTCCATGGAACCCACACTACATTGCCCGTAACGTGGAAACAATGATAGGCCAGTACTGCCATGGTAATCAGCCGGATCATGAAGCACCCTTTGCTTATTACTTTGTGGGGAAGCCGGCAAAATCACAACATATTATTGATACGATCTTAAATACTTTGTATGGCATTGGAGAAGATGGCATCGCGCTCTGTGGAATGGATGATGCAGGCGAAATGTCGTCCTGGTATGTGTTTAGCGCGTTAGGATTGTATCCGTTTTCCGCCACCGATCCGGAATATATGGTGACCGTTCCTCTTTTTGATGAAGTGAAATGGAGAACAGCGAATGGTAAATGGCTGACGATCTCCAAACCGGGGAGAGGCAGGAACTTAACGGGGATCAAAGTGAATGGCAAACAGCTGGAAGGATATTTTGTGCCGGATGATTTGTTTAAGAAGGGAGGAAAGATAGAAGTGAGTACGCAATGATATGTGACACATACAGCACTCCCCGGAATACCGGGGAGTGTTGTTCATTAGTTTTTCCCTTTTATCATATGCACCAGCCAGATAAGAATCACCGATCCTATCAATGCCACTATGAGGGAACCAATCAGGCCATTTCCCATATGGATACCGAGTTTGCCGAAAAGCCAGCCACCCAGCCAACCGCCAACAACACCTACCAGGATATCTACGATTACACCAAATCCTTCACCACGCATTATTTTGCCGGCAAGCCATCCTGCAATGCCACCAATGAGTAAAGTCCATAACATAAGGAGATATTTTTTGAACTCGATGAATGTAACATTAAATTTTTAAATTTAACGGGCAAAACCCACACCACTCAAAATCAATAATATGGAAAAGGCTAAAAAAGTATGGTTTATCACTGGCGCATCCGGAGGCTTTGGTAAATCATTTGCCGAATATGCTATCCAACAAGGTTACCAGGTAGTCGTAACCGCCAGACGTTTGGATAAACTCGGGCACATTAAACAACTCGCCCCCGATCAGGTAGACGCCCTGCGGATGGATGTTAACAACAACGATGAAATTGCCGCTGCTGTAAAAGCCGTAACCGCTCGTTTTGGCCGCGTAGACGTACTCATTAACAACGCCGGCTATGGCATTGTAGGCGCGGTAGAAGAAACGCCGGAAGACGAATTACGCGCCCAAATGGATACCAATTTTTTTGGCGCTGTGAGTGTTACCCGTGCTCTCCTCCCTTTGTTCAGACAACAGCAATCAGGCGCTATTGTTAACATCAGTAGTATGGGCGGACAATTATCCTTTCCCGGATTTGGTGCGTACTCCGCATCCAAATTTGCACTGGAAGGCATTTCAGAAGCGTTGGCCGCAGAACTGGCCCCGCTGGGCATCAAAGTAATGATTGTAGAACCGGGTCAGTTTAAAACTGAATTGGCCGGTGCGGCCATGAAGCATATGCCGGAGCTGTCTGCTTACGAAGCCACTGTTGGCCCCACCCGAAATTTTGCCAAAACCATGCACGGTACCCAGGAAGGTGATCCGGCTAAAGCTGCAGCAGCTATCGACAAAGCACTGGCTGCTCCCAACACACCGTTGCGATTACAATTAGGTGAAGACGCTGTTGTTGCGATTAAACAACATGCCGAAAACCTGTTGAAAGATCTGGCGGAGTGGGCGCCACTGGCGGCGGACACGAAAGCAGATGTTACCGCCGTTGTATAACCATAAATAATGATCGTATTAAAGTATAATGCCCCTAAAAAGTCAGCTACTTTTTGGGGGCATTTTTCTGTCACTGCCGTCACCCTTCTATCCCCCTGATTTATTTTTGAGCAAAACCCTGACGCCATAGCATAGCAGGATACTTTCAGTATCCGGATTCAATCTGCATGAGCACAGATGTAGCAGATGAATGTAGCGCGCATAGTTAAACATACTCCATTCATACCCTCATTTAAACCTTTAAATATGCATCTCAAAATTTACCCTGTCAAAAGCATTATAGTATCATTGATACTATTTTTTCTTTTTTCTGTGCAACAAGCCAGTGCGCAGATATATGCCAACAGTCAGACGAATGCCGTTACCGGATTATGCCTGCTTTGCGGCGTCAGTAATCCCAACAATGCGGTCAATACCAATTTAACTGACTATTCTACCTTTAATATCACCGCCGGACTATTAGGCGTAAGCGTATCGCAAACGCTGATATTTCCCAGCGGAACGGCCGGCTGCGATTCGCTTATCATAGGTATCGGCAGCGGCAATTCCGCGCTGTCTGTTAATTTGGTGGCCGGCCTTACGGTACAAACTTTCAACGGCGCCACTGCCAATAGTGATCTCACCAACATCGACTCTACCAATCTGCGCTTGCTGGGCGGCGCAAGAGGAGAAGTATTTTTGAAACCCGCGGCCTCTTTCGACCGGGTAAAAATTACTTTAAGCAGTAGTCTTTTAGGCTTGTTAAATGCATTTCATCTATACTATGCCTGGCATCAGGCCACCATCACCGCACCAACGGCCATAGACAGTACGTCTATCTGTTATGGCGATAGTGCGAGTTTAACGGCCACCACTATTCCGGGTGCTACTATTCAATGGTTTTCCACCGCCACCGGGGGCACTGCGCTGTATACCGGCAGTCCCTACAAAGTGGCTCCGCTAACCACTACTACCTATTATGCACAGGCATCTATTGGCGGATGTACCAGTAGCCGTAAGGCTATAACCGTGATCATAAAAGCCAGACCGGACAACCCGGTATTTCATGCCCCGGCAAACTTTTCATGTGGTGCAACGGCTGTTACTATTGACAACTATATAGTAGGAACCGATTATAACGTACGTTTAACGTACGAAGCGAAAGATGGTGACCTTCTTGATTCGTCTTTCGTGATAACAGGAAATGGAAGTTTTACGCTCCCTCCATTCATTTATCCGCAAAACGTTTCTGCAAATCTCTATATTCAGGCAGTTGATTCTATTACTGGTTGTACATCCGATACCATACGGGCGATTTATATCCTTGGTAGCACTCCCACGCTCCCACCCACAACAAGTTTTGATAGCATTACCGTCTGTCAGGGGACAAGCGTTACACTCCATGCCACCCCGGCGGGTTCAGGTACCGCGGAAATAAGATGGTATGATGCTCCCACAGGAGGTACACTGCTTTATACCAGCAATAGCTACCCAGTCAGCCCTGCAGTAACAACTACTTATTATGTTGCTGCTGCTGCGACTTGTGAGAATCCGCAACGCGTACCCGTAAAGGTAATCGTAGGTAGTGCACCTGTTCCTGAATTCACGGTACCAACGGCACCGGTTTGTGGCAGCGCTGCTATCACGATTACTAATCATGTCCCGGGAAACAACTATACTGTAAGGTTAATATATTCCAGTCCTGCTGCAGGCCTGGTACTGGATACTTTGTTCACCGTCATCAATAGTAATATTATCAATACTTTTCCCATTAACGTCGCCTCTCAATTGGAAGTCAATTTTTACATACGCTCCGTTAGCCCGCTGACCGGTTGTATTTCTGATATAGCAGGAGACGATTTTAGCCAGAGTGCCGCCGCTGATTGCCCCAGCAACGAGTTCCGTATGTCGTCTATTCAACAGCCACCAAAAACAGCCACGCCCAAAACAGCTACGCTGGCGATATTCCCGAATCCAACAAATGGTATCATTAACCTGGGTAAATCGAAAGATTACACCGGTAATCTTATCATTATCAGAGATGCTTCCGGACGCGAAGTACAGCGGGAAGTACTGAAACAGAA
>NZ_DATCVJ010001114.1:0-3878 GCF_036566945.1 Chitinophaga sp.
CCGGATCTTATGTTTCTGGCAGATGTCGCGTACCGCTGCTACATCAATCCCATCTTCATCGATCGGCACCGACATAATCCTGGCGCCGGATTTCTGAAAAATCATGTTCACAGAAAAGTAGCTTAGTGATCCTACCAGTACAATATCTCCCGGCGATAATAATATTTCTGAAGTAATGAATACACTCATTTCCGTACTGCGTGTAATGAGGATATTGTCTTTGGAGATATGCAGCCCGCGTGATTGATTCAGGTAGTTAGACAAGTGTTGTTTGAAAAACTCGCTGCCATCATGATTATAGTAACCTAATTTTTTATGGTTACTTTTTCTTTTCAGGTTGGCGCTGTATAAACTGGATAAATGACTGATCTGTGTAAGCCGGATATCCGGGGTGCCATCGTTGAATACGTATTCGCAGGAGGAGTGCTCAAAGGGATTATCCAGCAGGTTGGATTTTGAAAAAGAGAATCCGGCTACTTTAGGATAATGCGCCAGCTGGTTTTCGGGGGTGTGGCGAATTTTCTGTGGCCTCGGATCTATTTTGCCGATAATGAAGGTGCCTTTGTTGGGGCGTGTTTGTACCCAGCCCTGGGCGTCCAGTTCTTCATATACTGCCACAATGGTATTTCTGTTAACGGCCAGCAGTTCGCTGAAATGCCGGGTGCCGGGCAGCCGGGTACCGGTTACCAGGAAACCCCGCTGAATAGCATTGATCAGCTGGTGGGCGATCTGTAAATAGATGGCGGTACCCGACTGGCGGTCTATCTGTACAAAACTTTTATATGGAACGGAAATCGGACTACTCATGGCATCATTCATCAACCGGTGTAATAGTCCGGCAAGATATTTTATTTCATGGAAAATCCTTTTACATGATCTTTAAATTTATATATAAAGATGGTAATTTTTATTATTTAGAAAGAAAACAGGGTCGTAATCCCCGATTTTTCCGGCATAAATAAAGAAGTACGGAAGATGACGTACAAACCGGACCAGCTGTAATATAAAAACTGGCCTAGCTGAATCATCCGGCAAGCGCCTACTTTTGGACCGAAACAAGTACCATATGCAAGATTTACTGGAACAGATTGTGGGCCGTGACTCCCTGCATGCCAGGTGGTTAAACACCCTCTCTTTTATGGAGAATGCCGGCGCCAGGAAAATATCCGCCTGTGAACATCCAACGCTGGTAGACTTTATCCAGCTGAAACATGCGGCCGAAGAACACCGCCACGCTTATTACCTGAAGAAACAAATCGCTAAAATAGATCCGGAAAGCTGTAAGACTTACCAGCTCCACGAGCTGCTGGCGCCACAGCAAACCAGGCATTACCTGCACCAGCTGGACATGCAAACCTGCCGCTATCTGAAAACGGCTTTCGGACTGGAAGGCCGGCAGTTAAAATATGCGGCCTACCTCTTTGTTACCTATGCTATAGAAGTACGTGCAGACCTGCTTTACCCGGTATACCAGGCCGCCCTGGACAAAGCGCAGAGTAAAGTGATGGTACGCTCCATTATACTGGAAGAAGAAGGCCACCTCGAAGAAATGATCAATCAGCTCACCCGGTTTTCGACCGACTGGGAAGCACATGCCGAACAGGTTCGGATACTGGAACAGCAGTTGTTTGATGGCTGGCTGGCCGCCATTGATCAGGAACTACACCAGTACGCATAATACACGCATACACTACTTATAATCCACTCAATAACGCACGATGACAGCTATCAGAAATGACTGGACCCTGGAAGAAATCCAGGCCATCTATGACCAGCCTTTGATGGAACTGGTATACCAGGCAGCTACCGTACACCGGGAACGCCATTCCGCCAAAGAAATACAGGTATGTACTCTCTTATCCATCAAAACCGGCGGATGCCCGGAAGACTGCTCCTATTGCGGACAGGCAGCCAGGTATCATACCGATATTAAGGTGCAGGCATTGCTGCCTACAGACACCGTTATTGCACATGCGCAGAAAGCGAAAGAAACCGGGTCTACCCGTTTCTGCATGGCAGCGGCATGGCGCGAGGTAAGAGATAACAAGGATTTCGACCGCGTGATAGACATGGTAAAAGGGGTGAATGACCTGGGTCTGGAAGTATGCTGCACATTAGGTATGCTCACGGAAGAACAGGCGGTTCGCCTCCAGGAGGCCGGACTATATGCCTATAACCATAATCTCGATACCTCAGAGGAATACTATAAAGAAATTATTTCTACCCGGAAATTTGATAACCGGATCAATACCATCAACAACGTGCGCAAAGCCGGGATCACGGTATGTTCAGGTGGTATCATCGGTTTGGGTGAAACGCATCGCGACAGAATTTCTATGTTGCTCACACTGGCTACCATGCCTAAGCATCCGGAATCCGTTCCCATCAATGCGCTGGCAAGAGTGAAAGGCACCCCACTGGAAGACAATCCTAAAATAGATGCATGGGATATGGTACGCATGATTGCTACCGCCAGAATTGTAATGCCCGCATCTACCGTGCGCCTGACCGCCGGTCGTATAGAAATGACGGAATCAGAACAGGCATGGTGCTTCATGGCAGGCGCCAATTCTATCTTTACCGGAGAACGCCAAACCCTCCTGGTAACGCCTAATCCAGGTGTAACAGAAGATATGAAGATGTTGCAAACGCTGGGACTGGAACCTAAGCTGAGTCAGAAAGAAGTATCGGCCTGTTGATCAGATAGGAATGATATTTAAACCGTGATGCTTTTATAACGTAAAAAGCGTGATACCATTCGAAATGGTATCACGCTTTTTACGTTATAAAAGCATCTATTGCACCAACACTTTGAAACTACTCTTCATGCCTTCTCCTCTCACGGTTAAAATATACAAGCCCTTTGCAGGTTTCTTTGCATTATGCAACCGGTAAAGCGTTCTTCCTTTCTGTGTGGAAATGATTTCCTCATATACGATTCTTCCGTTGAGATCCGTAAGCGTAGCGGCTATCCGGCTACCGTTGTAATTGGTTAAACGGATATTCATATCGCTTTGGACCGGGTTAGGATAGGCGCTCACCGAAATGTTGCCGGTAGTTGTTGCGGCTTCTTTGACTACGGAAGTCAGACTCGCACTGCGCAACATACTGCCGCCGGCAGGTTTCACGGTTAAGCAGAAATCATCCAGGTATAGGATACCTGCGGCGCCGGATTTGGAAGACCAGATATTGAAGTTAGTGGTGCCCACCGGAATGACCACACTTTGCGTATACTCGGTGTAAGTGGTAGCGGTAACGGTAGATTGCGCCGTTGCCAGTTTCACATACGATGCATTCTGGAAATCCAGGCTAAACCCTGCCCAGGCAGGCCCGCCGGAAACTTTGGCCCATGCGGTAAATACGATGGTGTCGCCAACGGCAAAGGAGAAGGTAGGTACTCGTCCTACGCCGCCCTGACCCGTTACAGCAACCGCTTTCAGGCCACTATGTGCATCTGTGGTGATGCCCGATGCATTGTTGATATTACTCCATCCTACGAGGCTACTTTCAAAACCGTTGTTAGCAATTTGTCCGCATTGTCCCTGCGGAATAACGGTGACGATGCTGCTATCAGCATAGCTGCCTTCCTGCGTTACGCCTCTGATCACTGCGGTGCCTACAGCTATTGCTTTTACAGCGCCGGTGCTGGCGTTTACAGTAGCAATGGCGGTGTTGGAACTGGTCCACGCTACATTCTGGTTGCTGGCGTTGGCAGGAGCGGTGGTAGCGGTTAACGTATAGGAATCTGCTACGCCGATGCTCACGCTGTCCGGTGTAATATTTACGCCGGTAACCGTGACAGGCGGTGTTACGGTGACGGTGGTACTGGCCGTAAAGCCACCGCTGGTAGTAGTGGCGGTAATGGTGGCAGTACCTAA
>NZ_DATCVJ010001115.1:0-3369 GCF_036566945.1 Chitinophaga sp.
CTGCTGCAAACAAAAACCAATCGGTGACCATGCCATTGGCAATACAGTAGTCGATTATTTTTTTGTTGACAGGGAAATTTTCAAACTCCACGGCGATCATCAATCCAAGGGAGCGGACAGATTTAATAGCCGGATGTTTCAGGTGTTGCAGAAATAATTGCTCCTTTGCTTTCACATCTTTTAACAAATCCTGATCCAGCAAGGCCTGGAGGCCTGCGCGGCCGGCCGCACAGTTCACCGGATGCCCGCCAAAAGTAGTAATATGCCCCAGCACTGGATTGTTGGTCAATGTCCACATAATTTCGCGGGAGGCAATGAAAGCGCCTAAAGGCATACCGCCGCCTAATGCTTTGCCCAGCAATAAAACATCTGGTATGATACCGAATTGTTCGAATGCCCACAGCGTACCATTTCTCCCGAATCCACATTGAATTTCATCTAAAATCAACAAGGCACCGGTGGCGGTACATTTAGCGCGTAGTGCGTGTAGCCATTCCCGTTGTGGTATGTTTACACCGCCTTCTGCCTGTACAGTTTCCGCAATAACGGCAGCCGTGTTATGTGTAATCAGCTCCAGCGATTCAAAATTATTATATTCCAGGTGTTGAATGCCTGGTAATAAAGGGCGGTAAGCATTGCGCCAGTATTCATCTCCCAGGATACTTAAAGCCCCCTGGGTAGAGCCGTGATAGCTGCGGTTAAAAGCCGCGATTTCTGTTCTGCCGGTAAAGCGTTTCGCCAGCTTCATGGCTCCTTCTACGGCTTCTGCACCGGAGTTGGTAAAATATACACAGTTCAGTTGCGCTGGTAAATGTTCCGTGAGTAGTGTGGCAAATGCCACCTGTGGCGACTGTACGAATTCGCCATATACCAGCAGGTGCATATATTGCTGCGCCTGTTCCTGTATGGCCTTTACGACTGCCGGATGGCAGTGTCCTACGTTACATACGCTGATGCCGGCAATGAGGTCGAGGTACCGCTTGCCATTTACATCCCACATGTACATCCCTTCCGCTTTCACTATTTCCAATGCCAGAGGAGCATCAGAAGTTTGCGCTACGTGTTGCAAAAAAAGTTGCCTGTTGTTCATATCACTTACTGCTCTGTTCTTTGCGAAGTTAGAAAACAACTGCTAATTAGTAATTGTTATATTTGTAACGTAAGCACTAAAACACTTTATTATGGCGCACATTATTCCACTAAAAGGAATTACTCCTCAAATTCCAGAAGACTGTTTCATTGCTCCCAACGCTACTATAGTAGGGGATGTAGTAATGGGCAAAGGCTGCACGGTATGGTTCAACGCCGTTGTTCGTGGCGATGTAAACAGTATTCGTCTGGGCGAAAATGTGAACGTCCAGGATGGTGCGGTGATCCATTGTACCTATCAGAAGTCAAAAACCATTGTAGGCAATAATGTGTCTATTGGCCACAATGCTATTCTGCATGGCTGTACGATCGATGATGATGTGTTGGTGGGAATGGGTGCTATCGTAATGGACAATGCACATATCAGCAGTAATAGTATTATTGCCGCCGGCGCGGTGGTACTCAGTGGTACCAATGTGGAACCAGGTACTATTTATGCCGGGGTGCCTGCCAAAAAGGTAAAAGATATTGACATGGCCCTGATTAAGGGAGAAATAAACCGCATTTCCAGGAACTACAACATGTACGCGTCCTGGTACCAGGAGGCAGAAGAAGTAAAGCAACCATAACCAGCTCATGTTATAGAAAAACATTATATTGCAGGCAAATACCCTCCTATGAAATCTATTTTGTGCCTGCTCTTATTAGGCAGCATCCTGTTGGCCAGCTGTTCATCGCAGAAAACAGGATGCCCCTCTTCTAATTATTACACGAAAGATATCAAGCAAAGCAACCGCAAGGCGGGTAAACAAATGAGTCGTTTATTTTAAAAATTCACTCATGCGCAAAACCGTCTCTATTATCTTATTACTGGCTGTTGTATTGCTGGCGGCCTGTCGTACACAGAAAAAAGGTTGTCCGCTGCCTAAACGTAACTGGGGAGCAGAAAAAGTACTGGACGAATTGGGTAAACCCAAAAAAGGCTGATTAATATTGTTCTTCCTGTATGGTTTCCAGTATGGTAGCATAGCTAACATACCTGTCTACATCGATATGCCCTTCTTCTACGGCCACTTTCACAGCACAACCAGGTTCATTGATATGCAAACAGTTATTAAACTGACACTGGGTAATATAAGGTTGCATTTCCAGGAAATAGTGGGATAATTCCGGCTTCGGGATGTCTACGATACCAAATTCCCGCACGCCGGGGGTATCAATTAAACAGCCGCCAAAGGGCAGGTCATACATTTCGGCGGAAGTAGTGGTGTGTAATCCTTTGCCGCTCCAGCCACTCACGGCTTTGGTTCTGAGGTCCAAACCGGGCATCAGTACATTGATCAGAGAAGATTTCCCTACACCGGAATGTCCGGCCATCAGGGTGGTTTTATCTTTCAGCAAGGCCCTTACCTCATCTACGCTATCGCCTTTTGAGGCAGATATTAACAATACCTGATAACCAATGCTACCATATAGTTCCTCGAGTTCTCCGTATTTCTCTGCTTCCTTTTCTTTATAAATATCTTTTTTGTTGAACACCAGTATCACCGGAATGTGATAGGCTGCAGCTGTCACCAGGAAGCGGTCTATGAAGCCCTGTGAGGTGCGTGGCTCCTTCACCGTACAAATCAGCATGGCCTGATCCAGGTTAGCGGCTACAATGTGTTTTTTATTTTTCCCATGCGGAGAGCTCCGCACGATATAATTCTTGCGGGCGCCGATTTCCGTTATCATGGCATTTTTGGCATTCGCGTCACTATCGTCTGGCACTATTTCCACCGTATCGCCCACGGCAATGGGGTTAGTAGAAGTAATATCTTCATCTTTCTTGAAAATACCTTTCATTCTTGCCTGAAATGTTTCACCTGTGGCAGTTTTTACCACATACCAGCTTCCCGTTGATTTATATACTGTTGCTTGCAATAGTTTCTGATATTTTAGAAGAGTACCAAAGGTACAGGAATTTTGTTTTATGCAGCGGGATGCGGAGGGGATCGCCTTCGGCGATTGTCTTTTTCAGGATTATACTGATTTAGATGATTTTCCAGATTTTTGTTTTTATGATTTGGGGAGATTTTAAAAAGAAGAGGGAAGATATTAGCGGATTTCGCTACTATCTTCCCTCTTCTTTTAATCTTTTATAATCATTGTTGTCCGGGTAAATCTTAATTAGAAGGTACAAAAAAAGGGCAGTTCCAAAGAACCACCCATATTAGTTAAGTTTGAGTTACCACACTTAAACGATAACTAATGAGCGAATTTAAAAAATTTCCCGGACAG
>NZ_DATCVJ010001116.1:0-1745 GCF_036566945.1 Chitinophaga sp.
CATTTTCGGCTATCAGTTTGGCAACAGTGTCCTGGTTGGGACTCAGCTTCAGGTAAAACCCGGTACCGGCCGTACTGGTATAGCTCACATTCAACGGCACCTGCAGCACACCGGGGGTCATGGTGTAATTCTTCGGTCTTTCTATCGGCGCGTTGATTGTTTTGCCGGCATCTGTAAAATAAACATAGTGGATCTGATCTATTGGCACAATACCGGTGGTGCTGATTTGTACCACCACTATTTTCTTCGTGCCATCCAGTTTATTCTGCTTGGTAGGCTCAGTGAGTTCTATCCCCAGGGCCAACGTTTGGCCGTAGTATTTTTCAAAAATGGCAAGGTCTACTTTCAGGGTAAACTCGGCATGATCCTGACCAAAAGGTACATCTACCAGTGTTGGCAACGTATAATTTTCCTGCGCCAGCAACACCGCATCCGGCAAGGTATTATTCGCGATCATCTGGTTGATGGTATCGTTGTTAACGGTGACCCCTACATTAAACCGGGATGGTGCCGCATCCGACAATAGGATACGCAGCGGAATATCTACGGTGCCCGCAGTTTTACTATAGCTGCTATCTCCCATAGGTATTTTCACATCCGTATCTCTGAAAGAAACATTCACCTGTTGCACGGTAATCTCTTCACCTTTGATGTCTGGTTTCTTACAAGACACCACCGTTGCTGTGAGAAAAGCCAGCAAGGTCCAAAGCGGGAATTTAGATTGATATATCATCCGGTAAAAAATTAATTGTTATTCATATTCACGTACCTGGTTGTCCATACCCTGCCATCCAGGTTCCAGCGCAGATCGGCTGATACCTGCAGCCAATCCATGATCTGGCGGCTTACATCTACTGGTTGTGGCATCAGTTGTCCGATGTTGGCGGGAGAAGCAGGACAAATCAGGTCATTAAAATTGAGCCAGCTATAGCCGCCACTCAAGGTAAAATCGGTTACTATCTGGCTCTCATCTTTCAGTTCGTTGCCCTGTCCATCTCTGGCCGACCAGTAACCCATTTCATATTTTTTCAACGGGTGACTTCCCGGCATACTGGTTTCGCAGGCGTAGGAGCTGATGATGGCATCGGTAGCCGCACGGCTCCATATTTTAATTTCCGTCATGTACATATCCGGTGCCGGGTAGCTACCTACATAAGGCAGGTAGCCCACTATCAGCGGAGCAGGACTGTTAATATTTCCTGAGGAAGAGATGTCGGCTTCTTTGTTGAAACTACCATCCGTATATGTTCTCACAAACCTCTTTTTACCACTGGTATCCGTAACGATCACACAGGCTACATCATGCCAGTTACCATCGCTGATATCCGAACCATCTACTATAATATTGCTGGTCACGCCCGGTACATTCTGACCAATATTCATCTGCCATTTCTTCTGATTGAGCACTACCGCCCATCCGGTTACGCCGGGGTCCAGCGAGGCTCTTTTGGAAAATACAGCCGTATTGGAGTAGGTATAATCACCGTTGGCGCCGGGGAGTACTTTTATTTTAAACTCCAGCGTGAGACTGGTAGTATCACCAATATCGTAGTTGCGGTTTACATCATTGATGCTGGCGTATACCGCGTTGGCATCGGTGCCGAAAAAGTGTACGCCTTTACCGATATAACGGTTACCCGTATACGGTTTATCTATGAAGGAAGGCAGGTATTCAGGTGTAGAGAAGATGATAAAGCTGTTTACTTTCGGATTACTCAGAATGGTATGATCATCTTCCGTAGGTA
>NZ_DATCVJ010001117.1:0-10193 GCF_036566945.1 Chitinophaga sp.
CTGTTACCATTCCCCAGGTAACGACTGTCCGGTGATTGCAGGAGGGTGCGCATGCGATCGAACGCCTTGTTGCTATCTTCCTGTAAATAATATTTATCGTAAGCCAGTTCATTATTTTGGAAGGCAGAGAAAAATGAATACACCCCTGCTTTAGACAACTCCTGTGCGTAGCGGTTTTTGCTTTTTTCCGCCCAGGTATTGCTGATAAAAAAGACATGGAGGAGGAGTAATCCCAGCAAAGTGGCAAACGTGAAAGCTCTGCGTCCCCAGGAAGTATTGGACTGGAAACTGTTGCGGAAAGTGCCTTTGCGGCCGAGGCTCCAGGTAAGCAGAAAGGTGAACAGTAATACGCCACCAATCAATAAGGGTAATGGATACGACTCGTTGATGTTACCAATCACCTCATATGTGTATATGAGGTAGTCTACCGCAATAAAGTCAAAACGGCCGGCATATTCTCCCCAGAAAGTAAATTCTGCAAAGAAGGAGAATACGAGAATCATCATGGTCAGGAAAAAGCCGAAATAGGTAAATATCCGGTTAAACAAGGTGTTATTCAGCCGCTGTGGCAGTATTAACAGGTAAAATGCATACGCAATGGTAAAGAACAACGCTACGCCAATATCATACACGAGTCCTTTGCCATAAATAGCGGGTATATCGGAGATGTGGAGGCCGGATTGTGGATAAATCCAGATCAGCAATGCAGTTCTAACAAGGAATGACAGTACAAGGAGTAAGGTACCAAAGCCAAATAAAACGGCGTACCTGTTTTTAACAGATTTCATTTTTAACAGAAAATTAGGATCGCAAAGGTACACTGTTCTCCCTTATGTTATCTATAAATTAAATTTTACGGACATATTGATGGTGCGACCGTCTATAGGCCCCCATAGCGATGCGAAGTTGGGATGGCTCACCGGGCCGGTATATAGTGGCATATTCTTACCCTGTCTGGCGTCAAAAATGTTTTCTCCATTCAATACCACGGTAATATGTTCGCCGAACTGCCGGGAAATCATCGCTGCCCAGAACCAGTAGTCAGGTGTTTTATGATTGGTCTCGTTGTACTGATTGCCTATCCAGCTGTTTTCTATGCCAAAGCGCCATTTCCCTTCTATTTCGTAGGCGAGAGTGCTGGCAAATTTGTCTTGTGGCGCAAAGGGGATATTGGTAGATCCGGTATTGTTGTACCGGGAAACAGTATGGTTGTAACCCAGGTATAATTCCACGTGATCCAGTTCAAAACGCAGGTAGGTGTCCGTACCCAGACTGTTTACCTGGTAGGGCATGTTTTGCAGCAGGAGCATATTTTTATCTTGTTCACTGGCCATGGGGAGGATAGGATCTTTGATGTGGGTATAGTACAGCGCCTGGTTAACCGTAAGGTCTACTTTGCCGAGGGAAGTATGGTAGTTTCCATCAAAGTTAATGCCCTGGCTTCTTTCCGATTTTATGCCTGCCCTCAGGGGCAACAGATTCCGATAGCCGATGGTTTGTGTTTGTGCGGTAAATATGGCCGGTGATTTATACCCGGAACCCGCGCTGAGACGGATGGAAAGACCTTCTGCCGGTTTGTATACAAGGGCGAGACGTGGCAATACATACCAGCCGAATACGTTGTGATAATCGGCACGTAGTCCGGCTTCCGCGAGGAACTGATCTGTAAAGTGATATCCATCCTGCACAAAGGCGCCCATGGTGTTATAGGTGTAATTGCCCAGCAGCGTGCTGTCGCCGGTAGCGCGGCGATAAATTTCGCCGGTGTTATTCAGTCCTGCTACCCAATCATGCCGGCCACTTTTCTTATTATAGGAAGCTTCGGCATAGGTGCTGGTTTGGTTGCCCAGGAGTGCAAAAGTACCCTGGTCATTTTGCAGGTGAAAGAAGCTACCAACGCCTTTGATCGACAGGGTGCCACCACCTGGGTTTTTTTGGGTATACTGCAGGTCTACGCTATGTCTTTCGCTGTTGTTGACTTCTGTATACTGATGGATATTGTCTGCCTGGTGCTCCAGTACCTGCAGGTCGCCGCCTTCGCGTTTTTCGATGGTACCGGTATAACCCGCTACGAGGGTGCTTTGTGGATTGATATACCAGAAGAAACGGGGATGCAGGAGGTATTGGCGTAAACGGGGAACGTCGCTGAAGCCATCTTTATTCACATCTACCGGGTTTTGTGTAGTCACGCCGGCAAACATGGTCAGCCCCGTTTTGCCGTAGCGTTCTGCATAAAAGGCATTCACATTGGTTTCTTTTAATGTACTGCGATTGGCCAGTATGGTTAATTCCGGTTGGCTGCCGGGTGCTTTGGCGATGAAATTGATAATACCGGCAATAGCACCACCGCCATACAATGTAGATACGGAGCCTTTGATAATTTCTATTTGTTTAAGATCCAGTGGAGGAATGGAGAGTACACCAAAATTTCCGCTCAATCCTTCGTATACAGGTACGCCGTCGCGGAGTAGTTGTGTGTATTTCCCGTCCAGCCCCTGCATCCGGATGGCGTTATTACCACTCACTGCAGAGGTATTTTGAATATGTATGACGGACAAGTCGCCCAATATGCTGGCCACGTTGCCGGGTTTTATGCCACTTTCTTCGATCATATCTTCTTTGCCCAATACTTCCACTTTCATGGGGAGATCGGCAATGCGGCTGTTGTTGCGGGTAGAAGAAATGATGACCTCATTGAGGTCTGATACTTTACTGATCGTGTCTTTGTTAGCCGGCTTCGTCGTGTCATTAACGGGAATGGCTACACGACTTTGTGCAGACAGCTGAGATCCTATACCCAGTATGGTGATAGCCAGTAGTATTTGTTTCATCTGACGGCGCATATACTTCTTTTTGGGGCAAAGTAAAGTATAGAATCTGGAGCAAATCTGAATGTTGTCAGACGTTGACGCTAAAGGTATGCAGGCCGTTTTCGTAGTGGTAGCTAAGATGCAGTTGGTAGGAGTCTGCAATTTTTTTTACGATGGCGAGTCCCAGCCCATTGGAATTCGTATAGCCGTTGTTTTGTTTTTTAAATCGCTGGAAGAGCATGTCAGCAGGGATTTCCGGTAGCTGGCTGCTGTTGGTGATGGTGAATGTGCGATGCGTTAAATGAATAGCAATGCTGCCATGCAGATAGTTGTATTTGATCGCATTGCCGAGGAGGTTGCTCACCAGTATATCGGTGAGTGCAGGATGCAGTGGCCATGGGGCGCTGTCTGCCATCTCCAGATGGATGCTGAGTTCTTTCTCTCTCACTAATTCTTCAAATAACAACCCGTATTTTTCTATCACGATACGGAGGTCGGGTTGTTCGGTAACGGGGTATTGCTGGTTTTCTATTTTGGCCAGCAGGAGTAGGTTGTGATTGAGTCTGGATAAGCGTTGCAGCTCATCATAGCTAATCAGTATTCCTTTTAGCTGCGTTTCGGAAAGGGTATCGTCCTGTAATAATAATTCCAGTTTGCTTTGTGCGATCGCTAACGGCGTTTGCATTTCATGGGCGGCATCTTCGGTTAGTTCCTTCATGTTGGTATAGTCCTGGTGAATGCGGGTAGCCATGTTGTTGAGTGCAGCATTCAACTGGTTAAATTCGTGGGTGGCGGTGCGGTCAAAGACCGTGTTTTCCAGCTTGTTGAGTTGCAGCCGTTGTATTTGATCGAGTGAGCGATAAAATGGTTTCCACACGCTTTTGCTGATCAACCAGTTAGACAGCAGTACAAACAGGAGTAGTCCGGTGAAAGCGTTGAGCATCACATACGCGATGTTTTTGATGAGGTCATCTTTTTCAATGAGTGATTTGCGTAGTGTTAGTTCATAGTTTTTGTTGTGCAAACTGATGACCTGTGAGAGTTGGCGGAAAGGGGCATATGAATTTTCCGGCTCCTGGTAGATACTGACGCCTTTTAGTGTTTGTTTTTTTTGTGCTGCTTTTTCGGTGGGTTGTAAATTGAATTCCGGTGTGCTGATACTGAAGATGGGATTATTAACGCTGGCAGTGTCCAGATAGCGCATCCACTGTAGTTTATCGTTGACGAGTTCTTCATCTGTTTCATGTTTCATTTCTTTGTTGAATTTACCATACAGGAAGAAGGCGCCTGCGGTGAAAACAGGTAACATGATCAGCAGGAAATAAACAGTGGTTTTGGTCAGCAGCTTCATGATAAGCATTGTGTATTTAATATTGATGGGTGGGTTATCCGAAGCGGTAACCGGTGCCATAAACCGTTTTAATATAATCTTCTCCACCGGCTTCCAGCATTTTTTTGCGGAGATTTTTGATGTGGGTGTAAATGAAATCGTAGGAGCCTGCCTGGTCGTATTCATCTCCCCAGAGGTGTCCTGCCAATGCCGACTTGGTAACTACGCGGTGTTGGTTGGCAATGAAATATAGGAGCAGCTGGTATTCTTTGCCGGTGAGGGTAATAGATTTGTTATGTACCAACACCGTTTTGGAAGCGGGTTTGATCACGATTTCATGAAAGGTAATGGTGGTATTGCCATCAAAATTTTTACGGCGTAAGATGGCATTTACGCGGGCATTGAGTTCAGAGAGATGGAATGGCTTGGTCAGATAGTCATCTGCGCCGAGTTCCAGGCCGCTGAGTTTATCTTCCAGCGAATCTTTTGCAGAGATGATAATAATACCTGCTTTGGATTCCAGCATTTTTAGTTCTTTTACTACCTCGAGGCCACTGCCCTGTGGGAGACCAATATCCGCTACAATACAATCGTAGTCAAATTCGTTGACCTTATCTATTGCCTGGTTAAGATCCGCTGCCAGCTCACAGATATACCCCTGATGTTCAAGATACTCCTGTATACTGGTCCTGAGTGCGGGTTCGTCTTCTATAATCAGCACTTTCATGGGCTAAAAATAGGGATAATTCCTAAAGCAATTCTGTAGTAGCGGGATAGAGTCGCCTGGTAGGTGAAAATATACGATCATAAAGGGTTCGGAATTTCATTGTTAGGCATCCGTATCAATGATGGGGTTTTGAATGTTTTTCTAATTGAAAGAGAAGTGGTTGTGATAGATCTTATGTAAACAAGGTATACATATAAGTATATGATGGTAAACGATGCCTGCCATTGCTAAAAGGTTTTTCTTATGGAAATTAAAACTATGCATGCTTCATTATCGTAGATACATTACCGATATCAAATCACTCATGCAGGCATCATTATGAACGGGTATATTAAAATGATTGCAGACAGGATTATGTTAAAAAAGTTGCCTGAACAGGCAACAGTAAACAGGCGCATGGCAGATGATGATACGCGGGAATTAATTGCATTGATGGACAATATTCCCAACGCGAAATCTGTGGCAGCGATTTATCAGCAAATGATGAAATCCGGTGGATTAGATCAGCGTTTCAGCACCGGTGATCCGGGAAGGGGATGGCTGGAAGTAGAACAAATGATTTTGAACAAGGATCACAGGCGAAAAGGAAACAGGCGTAAAATTATCTGGATGCTGATTGTATTTTCACTCGTGGGTATTGCTTCCTATTTTGGTGGCGTATACCTGCTGACCAAAGGAAAGCATCTGGGAGTGCAGGTATTGAGATAAGCGTTTATTGTACCCTTATTATGATATTTAAAAAGGCTGATTAAAATTTACTTTTAAGCAGCCTTTTTATTTTCAGGTTATCCTTATTTTCTTTCCGGCATTTTTACGCTGACCGGTATTTCATTGCGCAGCATTTTAGCCGCTTCTCCCGTTAACCATAAATAATGATCAGAAGGTTTACCATCTAAATTGATAAACGGAGTGGTACTGCTTACCGGTGGCTGATCGGATGCCTTGAAGATAGCAGTGGCTTCATTTACTTCATCAAACATGGCTACGTACAACATATTGGCGCCCGCTGTTAAAGCGGTAGCAATTTGTTGCCAATAGAAACGTCCTCCCTGTCTTGGAATAGAACCAGATGGTTTTACGTCATCAGGAAATTCGTAACGGCTCAGGTTATGCCAGCTGAAGCCGGGATATACACAGGGTACATATTCCAGTTTGTTGGCCCGGCACCAGGCCAGATCTTCTATCAGGTTATCCCGGAAACGGTCCATGTCGTTGTGCAACAGCGGAGAATAACGCTGTACGGTCCATGGTAGCACAATATCGGCTTGTTTGATGATGGTATGGAGATAAGGATCGGGTAAGCAATCGGCATTCAAGGTACGCCATGCAGTGGGTACGCCCAACATCACGGCACAACCGCCATACACCGGATCATTTTTCAGAAAGTCTATTAATCTGTCGAGTCCAATATTGCGGAGATTATACGGGCGATCCGGAAAACCGATGCCCCATATAGCTACCACCGGTTTACCATTTTCCTGTAAATAGGTTTTAGCGCCCGGTTGATTGGTTACTTTCAACTGATCTACGAGGTATTTCCAGTCTTCAATAATAGCAGAACAATCTTCGCCGGAGGCTTTTAAGCCGGAGAGGTCGTACATCACGGCAATGGCTCTCTTATATTTAGACGCTGCAGCAAAGGCATTTTTCAGGATCACGCCGGAAGTACTGTCGCGGTGTTTGGCATTGCCAAAAAAGCGTTGCATGAAAACGCCGTCCACATTGTATTGTTGCATCCATTTGAAATGGAGGTCTACGGTGCTTTTGTCGTAAGAACTGAAGAAGCGGGCGGGTTGGCCATTGGCCAGTTTGAAAGGAGTGGCATATGTTTTTTCATATTCGCTCACGTCCGGCCACATATCAATGCCGCTGCGGGTTTCGTCACCATAAGAAAACCGTTGGGCGCCGGAACCATCTCCGGAAGCGCGAAACCAGCCCTGATAGCCGGCCATGATGAGGCCGTGGTAGGTAGGGTACTGCGATTCCCGGCTGTGTTTCAACTGCGCCAGGGCAGGCACCGACAGCAGGAAGAGGAAAGCTGTTAAAATACGCTTCATATTTATACTATTTGTTTATTAACGGTGGAATCATCAACGGAGCAGCACGTGGCATTTAAAGGTTTTTGGTATCAGCGGCATCCTGTTGTTAAAAAGAGGAGAACCCGGCTTTCCCGGATTCTCCAGAAGGTTTTGCATTCACCTTAATTGTTTTGTCCGGCTATGAGGCCGGAATATGTTGCAAGTAAAGCGGGGAGGCCTAACGAAAGCGTTAACAAAGCATTAATTGGGCCTGTTAATGTGGAATTAACGGCATTAATTTTACCAGCGGCGGGCTGCAAGCCTTATGTAGTCACACTTATCAGGAAATCAAAAAGATTGGTGGCAGTATCCAGTTGTAGTTTTTTGCGGAGCCGGTATCGGCTGATTTCTACGCCTTTGACGGAAATATTCATCAGCTGAGCGATTTCTTTGGAGCTTAAATTCAATTTAAGATACGCGCAGAGTTTCAGGTCGGTGGCACTTAAAATGGGATATTTCTTTTTGATGATGTGTAGAAAATTATGATGTATCTCATCGAAATGGGCCGCAAATTGTTCCCAGTCTTTGTCGCCTTTTTCTGCTTCTTCCAGTAGCCGGAGAATGGGTTTAAATTCACTGCCGGCATTTGACAGGCTGGTTTTTTTCAGCAGTACAGACATTTCTTCCCGGATGCGCGACACCAGTTTGCCCCGGTTCACCATGTGCATGGTGATGGTAGCCAGTTCTTTATTTTTCAGGTTTACTTCTGAAGCCAGCCTATCATTTTGCAGGGCAATGATTTCTTTTTCATTTTTATACAATTCGAGCTGATGCAGATAATGCAATTGTTTTTGTGCCGCATCATGTTGCTGCTGCAGCGTGATACACGCTTTTTTTATGTTGTTGTAAAAATCCGACCGGTCACAAGGAAAGTGGGGATGGGAGCGGGATTGATTTCAGAGAAGAAGACAATGGCAACGAGTGGCGATGGACAGAACAATGGATTCCGCATTCCGCCTGGTTTCTACAGGCTATTACCGCAATGGCGGCAGAATAGCATTATATTAGGGTATCAAAAAAAGTTAAGAAAAATATTCATTTCAACAAGAGATTATGAAGTATTTACAATCACCAAAGAAAGGAGGTATCTATTTTTTAATGCTACTACTCCCGGCTTTACTTAACGCTACTACACCTGCGCTACGCGTGTTTAAAAAAAATACCGGAGCGCAGGGGAAGCCGGTGATTATTGGCTATGTAGGTGGCTTTCGGGGCCTGGTAGATGTTGACAAAATTGCCGTGAATAAGTTAACCCATATCAACTACGCCTTTGTAAATGTGCAGCATAACAGGGCCGTATTAAGTAATGAGCCAACAGATACGATCAACCTGCGGAAGTTAAACCAGCTGAAAGAAAAAAATCCGGATTTAAAGATCCTTATTTCTATTGGTGGCTGGGCCTGGAGCGGCAATTTTTCAGATGCTGTATTAACCGATACAGCTCGGAGAGCCTTTGCTGCCAGTGCGGTGGCTATTATCCGTAAATATAAACTGGATGGGGTGGACATTGACTGGGAATACCCTGCCAGAGCGGGTGAAACCGGGAATGTGTATCGTCCGGAGGACAAGCAAAATTACACGTGGATGTTTGCCGCTTTGCGGGTAGAACTGAATAAACTGGAAAAGGAAACACATCAGAAAAAATTGTTGACTACTGCGGTGGGTGGCTTTGAATCATTCCTGGAAACAACGGAGATGGGCAATGCGCAGCAATACCTGGATTACATCAACCTGATGACGTATGATTTTTATTCAGATAAAAATGCAGGGCATCATACCAATTTGATGACAGCTGCCGGCAATCCTGCGGGGCATTCCGCCGATAAGGCCGTGAAAGCCTATGTGGCGGCAGGTGTACCTGTGAGTAAACTGGTGATGGGCATCGCCTTTTATGGCCGTCGCTTTATACTGGCCGATAGTACCGGCACCGGGCTGGGTGGGAAGATAGTGTCACAATCTTTCGGTAAAGGCTATACGTTTACGAAAGATAGCCTGGTGAATAAAAATGGCTTCATTGCCTATCGCGATGAAAGCGCCAAAGCGCCGTATTTGTTCAATCCCACTACGAAGGAGTTTATCACCTACGATGATGAATGGTCGGTGCAAAACAAATGCGAGTATGTGACGGCCAATAAAATGGCGGGGGTGATGTTCTGGGAATATGCTTCTGATGAAAAGGAATATCTGCTGGATCAGATTAACACTTCGCTGAGAGGTAAGCCCGTGGCGGTTAGCAAGCCGGCTTTTACTGCGCTGGTGCTGTACGAAAATGGAGGACATCATGTGGCGTTTTCTGCTGCTGCCCGGATATGGCTCGATAAGCTGGCCGCCAGTCATCATTTTGCGATTCATTATATTAATAACCCCGATAGTATTACGGATGACTATCTGAAAAAATACCAGCTTTTTATACAACTGGACTATGCACCTTATGGTTGGAAACGGGAAGCAGCTGCGGCTTTTGAGCGGTATATCACCGAAGGTCGTGGTGGCTGGATTGGTTTTCATCACGCCACTTTGTTAGGTGAATTTGATGGCTTCCCGATGTGGAAATGGTTTTCCGGTTTCATGGGTGGTATTCGTTTTACCAATTACATCCCTGAGTTTGCCGACGGCAAAGTAACGATAGAAGATAAAAAGCATCCGGTGATGAAGGGCATTACGTCTCCCTTTATTATTAATAAAGAAGAATGGTATACCTACAATAAAAGCCCCCGGCCGGAAGTCCATGTGCTGGCCAGTGTAGATGAATCGTGCTATGTACCCGCTTCCGACAGGAAGATGGGCGATCATCCGGTGGTATGGACCAACGAACATGTGAAAGCGAAGAACATTTACATTTTTATGGGGCATGGCCCGGCATTGTTTGATAATCCGGCGTACACACAATTGTTTCAAAATGCTGTTTTCTGGGCTGCTGTTAAGTAGCGCAGAGAGGATGGTCTTGTGCTGATTTTCGTTTATACGTTTCCGTATTTTTCGTTTAATAGGCACTGCCTGCCGGCAAAATTACATGTAGATCCCACCAATCATCCGGTGACAAGGCATTTGCCGGCAGATTACTTAAGTCCTGCCAACGAGTGGTACCAATGGGATCCCAGTCCGCGGCTCAGCAAAGATGTAAAAGTGTTGGTTACTTTAGATGCAGCCAATTATCCCTTACGAAAAAAGAATCTGTTGACTTCCGGTGATATTCCGGTGGTATGGATCAATCAGAAATACAATATGTTGTATGTGAATATGGGGCA
>NZ_DATCVJ010001118.1:0-8330 GCF_036566945.1 Chitinophaga sp.
GGCGATACCCGGGCAGGATACCGTGAATC
This sequence comes from Chitinophaga sp., assembly GCF_036566945.1. Taxonomy (GTDB): domain Bacteria; phylum Bacteroidota; class Bacteroidia; order Chitinophagales; family Chitinophagaceae; genus Chitinophaga. The sequence goes on from NZ_DATCVJ010001118.1 coordinate 30, forward strand.
TGGGATTGTGGGGAAATCAAAGTTTTATCCGCAATGACACCAATCTTCAGACGGGTAATTTTTATATCAGTGGTATTGCCCGCTCCAAAGCAGTGGATGCAACACTTCTTAAAAGCACTGCAGGAACAGATTCTATAGGGGTAGCGCATTATTATATGTATAATGGAGCGGGTGTTGCTGGAAATCTCCGCTGGGGGCAGGGGCTCATTGGAAACCAGGGCGCCGGTGACGCCGGTGCTGACTTCCGGATATTCCGGTATTCAAACACCGGGAGTTTTATTTCTACGGCATTGGGCATTGAAAGGTCTACCGGAATTGCGACTATTCCATCGGGATTAAATACAGGGTACTTAATGGTGAACACGCCTTTTGCACCAACATCGCGGTTAACAGTAACAGATACCAGCAGCACTCCATATGCGCCCTATTCCACTACAGCAGCAGGCCCTAAAGCCAGTGTCGCCAGTTTTTTTAACCTGGCATCCGTGACAAATACTTACGTTGGATTTAATATGCAGGTAATGGTACCTCCGGGCATTTACCAGTCGGCCTACATGGGAGTGGTATCTACTACCGATGGGGTGGGATATGGTGCGCATATGATCTTCGGGCAAAGAACGGGGTTGAATGCCTATGCAGAGCGCATGCGTATCACTACCGGAGGACTTGTAGGCATTGGTACCACCACACCTGCTGCCATGCTGGATGTAGCCGGATCGGTTAAAGCCACCGACTTACAAATAACCGGAACTGCCGCTTTTCCCAAATTAAAAACCTATGGTGCCACCGGCGCGGGGCAACTGGAAATATATGGCGGTACCCTTGATCCGAATAATATTAAAAACAGAAGATGGTCTATCACCCGCAACAACGCAGAATCGGGTTTACAAACCGGTAGCGATTTTGCGATCAATCGGCATGACTCCACTGGCACATTGAAGGATGCTCCCCTGAAAATACCACGGAGTACAGGTGTCGTGGATATGGCCAATGGATTTATAGCAGCGAGTTCTTCAAAGATCCGCGGTTTATCTACCGGAGATGCCAACACTTCTTACCTGGCATTTGTGGAAAAAAATGATACGGTAAGAGCGGGATATGTAGGAAAAGTATCTTCTGTTAACGGGGATGTAAGTTTATTAAGTGACAAAGGAAACATTTCTCTGGGTGCATTTGGGGGTGGGCAATTTACCTTGTCGAGAGCTTTTTTAATGGTATCCACCGGAAGTATCCTGTTAACGGATACGCTGTCCAATATGATCAGCTATAATTTAAAAGGGGTGGCCGCACCAACATTTAACTCAGGTAGTGTAGGGACTAAATTGTTATTATATCCGCAGGCCATGGCTAATAATACTAACTATGCGATCGGTATTGATACCGGTGCCACCTGGTTTTCCGTGCCTCAGTCTAACCTTAGCTATAGCTGGAAGTATTATGGGGGTACGACATTGGTCTCCAGACTTACTGCGCAGGGAGGACAGGAATGGAACGGTCAAGGTAGGTTTAAAGGTTGGTATACCAGCGGTTCAGATCCTGCGAATGGACCAGCTGCTGAAATTGGTTTTTACAATGGCTATGCAACGTTGATAGGGTGTAACAGAAGTACAAAGATGTACATGCCCTTAAGACTCGTAGGAGGATCGACCCTCACGGACAATAAAGCTTTTGATATAGATAGTGTCGGTTACAGATTTTTGAGCATGGCCAATGCTGCTGTTTTAAGTACAGATGCTAATGGATACCTGGTAAAAACGCTGATTCCCACCACCGCTTCCACAGCCAATACCCTGGCCTTACGTGATGGCGGCGGAAGTCTTACCGCCACCTCATTCCTTCAAAGTTCCCGCGCAAGCCTGAAGAAAAACATCCGCATTTTTAATGAAGATGCATTGGCCTTGCTCATGCAGGTACAGGTGAAACAATTTGTATACAAAGATGATAAGCAGGAAAATGTGCGCGTAGGTATTATCGCCGATAGCACCGACTGGCACTTTTCCACAGTAGCGCATGACAAGTTCGATATCAACAGCTCTCTGGCAATCACTATGAAAGCCGTACAGGAATTAAACCAACGCCTGAAAAAAGAGAATGAAGACATCAGGGCTGAAAATAAAATACTGGCGGCGAAGCTGGAGGAAGTACTCAAACGATTGACGGATATAGAGCAATCGGTAAAGAAAAATTAAGAAAGAGTCGCTATATTATTGGTCTGCCGGCTCCGTGCATTGCACGGAGCCGGTGGTTTTATATCAGGGCTTGCGTTAGAAACGGAAGTCTATGATTCCGCCTCAACTTATCAGCCCAATGGCAGATAAAATAAACGCCACTCGTTCCCCGACCGTTGCTTCCGGTAAAGTGATCGCTTCATATCCCAGCTGCTCATAGGTTTTGATCATCCTGTCGTAAGTACGCACGGCTTCTTCAAAAGATTGTTTTCGTTCGCTATCCTGCTCATAGATGGCTAACCAGGGCGGTGTGAAAAATACGCGGGTATTAAAACGATAGGTGGCCGCGGCTTCGCGCATAGCCGCCGGCACCGGTAACCCACATAATTCCAGGTAGCCAATGGTATCGGCGATGCCACGATCGAAAAATACGGGCGAAGGCTGATTGACGGCCGCCTCGAAATCGAGCAGCGACTGTTCAAACATCAGGCGGGCAAATTCCTGCCGGTCCGCCCAGGGCAGCGCATGGCCGCCGGTAGCCACCTGTTGCCGGATAATATCCCGCCCGGTTTCGGGTACACATGTGTATCCCCGTTCACGTAACGCTGTAATGACGGCAGTTTTCCCCATGCCGGGCCCGCCGGCGATAATAAAAAACTGGTCCTTTTTCATGATTAAATATTTGGAAAATAATAAATATATGGGAAGGGCTGGGTGTGAAGAGGATGTAAAGTAGTAAAAATCGACAACAAACTGTGGATTTTCCGATTATCTTTGGGATATCTATGCGGCAGAGAATCAAGCAACTACTATACCAATCCGCCATATATTTCTGGGATCTCATCATCAATATAGGTGTGCATCCAACAATGCCGTATATCGAATCGAGGCGCACCATGTTGCTGAACTTAATCGCATTGCCCTGCATTCCCTTCATGTTTTTTTATTGTATTCTGAATGCTTATCAGGGCAGGTACCTGTTATCTGTGCTGAATGCAATTACCACACTGGCGGTGATCACGGTATTGTTTCTACATAAATACCGGATGTATCTCTCTGCGCGGATAGTCCTGATATTCTTCAGCGCTGTGCTGTACGGCTTTACCGGGATGTATTTTCATAACGGAGCAGAGTATTTTTTATTAAATATAATGGTCGTTACGATATTGGTATATGATAACAAGTGGATTGTTGGCTGCGTGAGTGCATTGATTACCGCCGCGTTTCTATTGGTCATATTCATGCCTCAATCCTGGCATCTGGCGCCACCGGTGCCTACGGAGCGGGTATGGAGTAATGTGGCTGTTTCCCTGGTGGGGCTTATCGTGATACTTTGTTTTTTTAAATATATCCAGGCCGGCTACCAGCAGGAAATTGAAAAACAGCGGCAGGCGTTGTTGGGCATGAACAAAGACAAAGAAAAACTTTTTTCTATTGTGGCCCATGATATCCGGAGCCCGTTGTCTACACTCGAAAGTTTGCTGGACATGTTCCAGAAAGGAGAGTACCCCCGGGAGGATATGGAGGAAGCGGCTGCCATACTTCATAAGAAAGTAGCGCAGCTGGGAGGCACACTGGATAATGTGTTGCGGTGGAGTACCAGGAGCATGAAGGGGATTCAGACAAGGCCCCGGCATTTTTTACTGGCCCCGGTGATGAGCGAGGTATTACTTTTTTTTGAATTGATTATACAGCAGAAGAATATGACGGTAGATGTACAGGTGCCCGTTAGTACTGCCTTGCATGCCGACAGGGACCAGGTATCTGTTATTCTTCGTAACCTGTTCAGCAATGCGCTTAAATTTAGTTATGCCGGTGGAAGGATTACGGTGATCGCCTCACAAAACGATCAACAGATACTGATCAGTATCACGGATGATGGTATAGGGATGGATCAGCAGCAGCTGAAAACATTATTCACTTCCCAGCAGCATCCTGCCTATGGCACCAGTGGCGAAAGAGGCACCGGCATTGGACTCATGCTTTGCCGGGAATTTGCCGAACAAAACAACGGGGTTATCGACGTAGAAAGTACTTCGGAGGGCGGTACCACCTTTATCGTGCAGCTCCGCAAGGGCGATGTACCAGCCAATGAACCCGCTGTATCCAATTAATTATTGAAACTTCAATGCCACACCGGGCGCTAAATTTTCGGGGCACTAAAAGAAATTACAAATTTATTCTATATTTGTAAGGACTATGCCAGATCCCTATTCTTCATTCATCCAACGTATCATGTACCGTTATCCTATACTTTCCTTCACGCTTTTGTTGTCGCTTTTATTGGCAGGTTGTGCAAAGGAGCAGTCGTTTGAGCTGCCAACAACGCCGGGTACGGGCATACCGCTACCAGCAGGCGATGGAGCTGTTTTTGCCTTTGTGGCTGCCGGGGGAAGTTGCTCCGATGCCAAAGCTTCAGGTATTTTTCTGACAGGGCAAATCCTGGATGAAGACGCCAAAGTAAAGGTAACGGTGAACGTTACACGAAAAGGAAAGTGGACATTGACCAGTAACGTGGTGAACGGGATGCTGGTAATGGGAACAGGCACTTTTACCCAAACCGGCGTACAGGTGATTACCCTGCAAGCGACTGGTTTGCCGCAAACGGCTGGTGTCAACAATATTTTGCTGAGTACGGGCACCGCCAATTGCAGTGTAGCCGTTACGGTTAGTGGCAGCGTAAGCAGCACTGAAGGGTATTATTATAAAATAACCGTAGCAGGACAAACCTATGAACAAGCCGTAACCGAAGATAATCATTACGAAGCCGGCGCCGGAATGGGCGGGGTAGACGATGTTACCATCTCAGCTTCTATCAACTATACTTACGAATACGGTCAGGACCCTCCGGCCGGCACTACGGCCATGAGCGTAACCATAGGCCTGATGCACAATTACCTGAACGCTTCGGATAAAGACTTCACAGACTTTTTTACACCTGGTAATTATTCGTACGTCAAAGATTTTTATGGCGCCAAAGGGGTGAGCATCGACTGGTTAGATCCCCAGGGAGAGCAATGGAGTACACAGGCAGGTAGCGCAGATCAGACGGGCAGCACTTTTACCATTATCAGCGCGGTGGATGCAATGGCATTTAATGGCTATTATCTCAAAACAAAAATGCAGTTTAAATGCAAGCTGTATAATGTAAATACAGGCGCCATGAAAGAAGTGACGAATGGAGAGATGGTAGGCACATTCGGTAAAATATAGCAGTAACGCATACATTAAAAGAGAATACCTATGGCCAAATACGACGACGCTTCCTGGCATTATGGAGGCAACTATCCGAAAGATTTACCTAATGCAAATGCAGCCACCCATATCGGCATGTTTTTAACCTGGTGTATTGATCATGATCTGATGTCGGAAGAACAAATCGATGACTCCGAAGAAGATATTCAGAAAGTAAAGAACAGAACCCTTACGGGCGCAGAGTTTCTGATCAGCATCTGCGATGAGAAATTTACTACCGACGACCTGGCACAGTTGGGAAATGATTTTGCCAAAACATATTATGCCCGCAAAGAAAAAACCGCTGCTGCTAAATATGCCAGTTATTTCGAAGACTATGAAAAGGTATTCGGACCATCAGACGGCACATTTAATTTATACAGTGTCGCCAATACCTGGGAAAATTATAATCTCCTCAAACCGTTAATTGATCAACGATTTGAAGAGTGGAAAGGCTTCCAGTAATCAGGAAGCCTTACTTATTGTAATGCTTCCTGTGCTGCCATCACATGGTCTCTGTTGGCATCGCCCCATTTTTCAATAGCGGCAATGACGGGGATGATGCTTTCGCCCACTGGGGTGAGATAATATTCTACCCGCAGGGGTATTTCTGCATACACCTTTTTACAGATCATGCCATATTCTTCCAGTTCCCGTAATTGCATATTTATGACACGGGGAGCAGCCGCAGGAATGGCAGCATGCAGCTCACTGGGCCTTCTGATGCCTTTGTGAATACCGTCGATGATACAGGGTTTCCATTTGCCACTCAGTACTTTCATGCTGATATTAATGCCACAGTCCAGGTCTTCCGGTATTTTTCTTTCGTACATATACAGCTTATTATCCCGCAATTTTAATTAAATAAAGTGGCATAGGGAATAATTTTTCCCGCCAGGAATCTTTCTTCCCTTATTTTTTTGCTGCCCGATTGAGCGGAAGTTTGTGTCATAAAAAATAAATGATATGACAACAAACAAAAAGGTCGTTACGGTCATCGGTCTGGGCGCCATGGGCATCACCTTAGCTACACTGCTGTTGAAAGATGGATATAAAGTAACTGTTTGGAACCGCAGTGCGGAAAAAGCCGCACCGCTGGTCGCTGCAGGTGCTTTACTCGCTTCAGATGCCGCTGCTGCGGTAGCCGCCAGCCCCGTAACAGTGATCTGCGTATACAACCACGAAGCCACCTTTAATATCCTGGCTACAGCCGCCGTGAGAAACGTGTTGCAGGGACGCACGTTATTGCAACTGACCACGATCAGTCCTGCTGAATCGCGCTTATCCGCCACCTGGGCAGCCGATAACGGCGCCGCCTATATGAATGGCGCCATACAGGCCGCACCTGCACAAATGGGCAGCGCCGATACGCCTATTCTGGTATCCGGTCCGGAAGCAGTATATACCGCGGTGACACCTTTGCTACAGGTTTTCGGCGGCGGTATTACTTATCTCGGTGATGCCATCGCAGCAGCTCCCACCATGGATCTGGCCACCTTATCCTACATCTACGGATCGGCTATAGGCTTCTTTCATGGCGTAAGGATCAGCGAATCAGAAGGCTTTGGCGCCGATAAATATGCAGCCATCATTGGCGGCATTACCCCTTCTTACGGAGAATTCCTGAAACATGAAGGCAATATGATCCACGCCGGTAATTATAACATTACGCAAAGTCCCATGCGGATTTCTATAGAAGCCACCGCACGCCTGGAACAAACAGCGGTGGAGTCAGGTATCAACAGCGCTTTCCCTGCTTTTGCCGCCGCCTTGTTTAAAAAGGCTGCTGTGGCAGGTTATGAAGAGGAAGAAGTAGCCGCATTGATCAAAGTATTACGCCAACCTGCGGGCGTGTGATGTTGTTTTACGCAATCCGTTTAAACAAAGCGCCGGCATCTGGGACATACAGTAAAAAGTAAAATTATTATCTTGGCGTAAACCCATCAGTATGAGTAACGGAGAAAAAGTATGTCTGGTAACCGGCGCAAGCAGTGGTATCGGTTATGCGATTGCCGCCGCCCTGCGCGCGGAAGGATACATCGTAATAGCCACCGCCCGCCGGGAAGACCGCCTGCAGTCATTACAGGCGCCTAACGTAGCTATCTTAACCGGCGACCTGAGTGATCCGGCTTTCCAGGATAACATTGAAACATTTGTGTACGAACAATACGGCCGCTGCGACTATCTCTTTAATTGCGCCGGCACCATTGCCACCGGCACTATTGAAGACATCGATATTGATAAGGTAACGGATATGATACAACTGAATGTAACCGCTACTTTCCGACTCACCTATAAATTATTGAAACGCTTCCGGCAGCAGGGATTCGGACATATCGTAAATATCTCCAGCATCCTCGGTACCAAAGTAAGACCCACCGCCGGCGCCTATGCCGCTACCAAATTTGCCATGGAAGCCTTATCGGAGGCACTGCGGATGGAGCTGTCCGGCAGCAACCTGCAGGTGTCCTGCATTGAACCGGGACTGGTGATGACAGAACTGCATAAAGACTGGAAAGTACATCCTAAAGACGGGATGGGCATTCATGAACCACTCACGACGGACGATATTGTGGCCACCGTTAAATTTATGATGCAGCAGCCCGCACATGTGAGGATTCCCCGATTGATGATATTGCCGAAGGATCATAATATATAAAGACATGCAGGACACTACAGGATAGTTTATTCACGGTGTTCCCTATCTTGTTATACATAACTGATTCCACGTTGATATGAAAACACGATTGATACCAGCATTCGCCGGATTATTATTTATCACCACCGCTTACGCGCAGCAGCCGGTGGCCAAAGTAACGCCGTCGCTGAAGTTTGATAAACAGTCCATCGCAGCAGAGAGTTATGAGTCGGTCGCCGTATTTGATGTAAACAATGATAA
>NZ_DATCVJ010001119.1:0-9162 GCF_036566945.1 Chitinophaga sp.
ATGCCCTGATGAAAGATGCGCCGGATCATTTTCATATGATACTGGCCAAACCTGATGCGGCTTCTTCGCAGGAATATATCAACAAGTACCTCGTGTTACCAGGTATCCTGATGTACGCAGCCGGACAGTGGATTGTGAACCTTAATTACTGGGGTTGTAATCAGTATATCACGCAACGTGCACTGGGGGCTAATTTGCAGACGGCCCGCAACGGTATTCTCTTTGCCGGACTGCTAAAAATTATGATGCCGGTGATTGTGATGCTCCCTGGTATTGCCGCTTATGTGCTACAGAAAAATGGTCATCTGCCGGGGTTGGCAAGTAAAGATGGGGCGTATACCGCTATTCTTGGCTTCCTGCCATCCGGTCTGAAAGGCTTGTCCATTGCTGCTTTAACGGCCGCTATTGTGGCTTCGCTGGCAGGTAAGGCCAATAGTATTTCTACTATTTTTACGTTGGATATATACCGTAAATATATCAGCAAAGAGGCGTCTGAAGCCAAGCTGGTTTGGACCGGCCGTATCACAGTGATCGTGGCGATGGTATTGGGCATTCTTTTTACCTGGAACGATTTGCTGGGCATTGGTGGTGAAGGCGGATTTACTTTCATTCAGAAATATACCGGTTTTATCAGCCCGGGTGTATTTGCCATGTTCTTACTGGGTATGTTCTGGAAACGTACCACTGGTGCGGCGGCCGTGGCAGGTATCATTACCGGCTTTACGCTTTGTGTTTTCTTTAACCAGTTTGCACCGGCGGTATTAGGTCATGAAACTATTTTCTATACCGCCTATCCCAATGGAAAAGGGGGATACGAAATTCCGTTCCTGATCTGTATGGGACTGGCTTTTATGTTTACCATGATCGTCATGGTCGGCATCAGTTTCGCCGGACCCAAAATTAATCCCAAAGCGTTTGTACTGGATAAAGCGATGTTTAAGATCAGCCCGGCTACAACCGTACTGATTGTAATCACTTTGTTGTTACTATCGGCGTTGTATATACGCTTTTGGTAAAAGTGCGATTTTTTGTCTTACTCAGGATTATACTGATTTTGATGATTTTCAGGATTTTGTTTTTCAGGATTAAAAAAGATTTTGGAATATAGCAGCAATATTCGTTTCTATCTCCCAAAATCTTTTCGAAATCTTCAAAATCATCAAAGTAAAAATCCTGAAAATCATCAAAATCAGTATAATCCTGAGTAAGACAAAAAATCGCGCGCTTTAATTTGTACTTTCACCCACTAATTCATCGTTATGAAAAGATATTCGCAGCAGACCAGGGTGTTATTTGCCGTTGACTGTATCATATTTGGATTCGACGGCCAGGAGTTGAAGTTGCTGCTGATACAGAGAGGTTTTGAACCGTGTAAAGGGCAATGGAGTCTGGTAGGGGGCTTTGTACAGGAAAGCGAAAGTGCAGAAGATGCGGCTATCAGGGTACTTAAGAATCTGAGTGGACTGGATGGCATCTACATGGAGCAGTTGCATACCTTCAGTTCTCCTTCCCGGGATACGGTAGAACGGACGGTGTCTGTTGCCTACACTGCCCTGATCGATATTCAGAAATATAAGCAACAGCTGAATGAAGATTTTCACGCCGTGTGGTTTCCCATTAATCACCATCCCGATCTGATCTTTGATCATCAGACAATGGTGGATCAGGCAAAGGCAAAATTGCGCTACAAGGCAGCTCTGCACCCTTTATTGCTGGAATTGTTGCCGGGTAAATTCACTATCCCGCAATTGCAGCATCTGTACGAATCTATGTATAACATCTCTTTCGATAAAGGTAATTTCAGTCGCAAAATTTTGTCTACCAAGTTGCTGGTGAAGTTAACGGATAAGGATAAACTGAGTTCCAAGAAAGGCGCCTTTTACTATAGAGTAGACCGTAAAAAGTATAACGCTAACTTTCATGCCTTCCTCAATTTCGTGCCTGACCCACATATGCTGCAACATAACAGCGGCATGTAGGAATAGCTTGCTGCTTTAACAAATAGAAAATTGTTATTATTTTAGTCTCGGTATGGCATATAAAGAAGCATGTGTTTTTTCGGAACACTTTTTTTAAATCAATTACTTTAATTGTTTTAAAGACAATTTAAAAGAGTTTAACCACCAGGTGCTTCTTTAATTATGCAGCGCCTGGAGCCTTCATCAACCACATATGAAAACACAACAACTCATTACGGCGTTCTCTCTGTTGCTGGGCGTGTATGCTACTCCGTTAGCAGCGCAGCAGCCCTTGAACTTTACCGTGAAAGCCAACGAAATTAAATCCGCGGTATCGCCCAATATGTGGGGTATTTTCTTTGAAGATATTAACTTGAGTGCGGATGGTGGCATTTATGCGGAATTGGTAAAGAATCGTTCTTTTGAATTCAGCATGCCACTAATGGGCTGGAGTATTCCGAAAGAAGCAGCGAACAACGGGCAAGTACTGATCATCAACCGTCAGACTGTTAATTCGGCTAATCCCCGTTTTGCGCGGGTAACGGTACCGGGTACACGTAGTTTTGCATTGGTGAATGAAGGTTTTCGTGGCATGGGTATTAAAGCAGGTGAACAATACAATTTTTCTGTGTATGCCCGGCAACAGGCCAGTACAGCAGTGAAACTAACACTTACATTGCTGGACGAATCAGGTAAAGCCATCGGCAGTACTACCATCGCGCCCACCGGCAACAGCTGGGAACAATATAAAGGCAGTTTCACCGCTTCGGCTACTGTGCCCAAAGCGAAGTTGCAGGTGCAGTTTAGCGGTCCGGGTGTAGTAGATGTAGACATGATTTCCCTGTTTCCGCAACATACCTGGAAAGAGCGTCCTAACGGCTTACGTGCCGACCTGGTGCAACTGCTGGCTGACCTGCATCCCGGATTTCTCCGCTTCCCAGGTGGCTGCATTGTAGAAGGGCGGGAGCTGAGTAACCGTTACCAGTGGAAGAAAACAGTGGGAGATGTGAATGAACGAACAGTGATCATGAACCGCTGGAATAACGAGTTCGCACACCGTGCAACACCGGATTATTTCCAGTCATTCGGACTGGGATTCTTCGAATACTTTCAGTTGTCGGAAGACATTGGGGCTTCGCCACTGCCTATTCTCAACTGCGGGATGGCCTGCCAGTTTAATAGCAGCGAAGTGGTGGCGGTGAATGAGCTGGACCCATACATACAGGATGCGTTGGACCTGATAGAATTTGCCAATGGTGATGTAAATACTACCTGGGGGGCTTTGCGCGCGAAAATGGGGCATCCTGCGCCTTTTAACCTGAAGATGATGGGCGTTGGCAATGAACAGTGGGGACCGCAGTATGTAGAGCGTTATACTATTTTTGCCAAGGTGATTAAAGAAAAGTATCCGGCCATACAACTCATCAATAGCCTGGGACCTGGTCCGGATGGCGATAAATTTACTTTCCTGAATGATACCCTGCGCAAATTACATGCAGATATCCTGGATGAGCATTATTACAGTTCACCGGAATGGTTCCTGAAAAATGCCTCCCGCTACGATAGCTACGATCGCAAAGGTCCTAAGATCTTTGCCGGCGAATATGCTGCGCACAGCAAAGGTGTTGGCAATGGAGACAATAAAAACAGCTGGCAGTGCGCCCTCGCGGAAGCTGCATTTATGACCGGGCTGGAACGCAATACAGATGTAGTCGTAATGGCTTCCTATGCGCCGCTGCTGGCACATGTAGATGGCTGGCAATGGGCACCGGATCTCATCTGGTTTGATAATCTACGGTCTTATGGTACCCCTAATTATTATGTACAGAAATTGTATGCCAATAATAAAGGCAGTGTGGTAGTGCCTATTTTGAAAGGGAACAGTGTTATCAGTGGACAGGATAGCGTATATGCGTCTTCAGTAGTAGATCATACTACGGGCGAACTGGTGGTGAAACTCGTGAATACCGCTGCTACACCCATACCGGTGGCATTGGTGGTCCAGGGCGTAAAACTGGCTACTAACGCTAATTTAACGATACTGAAAAGTAATGATCTGCAGGGGTTGAATTCACTGGATCAGCCTATGCATATTTCTCCGGCCACGCAGAACATTGACATAAAGGGAAAGACTATACGAACCAATATAGCCCCCTGGTCTTTTTATGTGATCAGAACTAAAATAACTAAATAAATCGGACCACTGTTTCGCTGTATAGCCGTTGGCGGGAAATACTCCTGTCAGCGGTTTTTTTTTGGAAGTTAGTGGGTGGTAGTTGATTAGGCATATTGTTTCCGGGGGGCGGGTAACCCGGAAACAATATGCCTGTTTATTGATGACAATCCGAAAGAACCTTTACTCTTTCACCATTCTGGCGCCGTAGAGGGGGCCTGCGCTGTTATTCGTTTTAGGTACGAAACGTATACTCACACGTTCTTTCCCTTTCGTCAGGTTTTCCGGTATCGCATAAGAGATTTGATAGAACCGGCTCTCCTTGAATTTATTGATGTCTTCTGTGGCGATAGTCGTGCCGTCTACCACAATATCAAATGTTCTGCCCCGGTTGTCCATGCCCCAGTAAGTGCATTGCAGGGAGTGTTTGCTATTGGGATCTACTTTCATCTGGAAGGCGAAATAGCCTTCTGGCCATGCAATGCGCCATTTGCGGCCATGCTCTTCTTCGGTGCTGGTTTTTTCGCCGGTGAATTCATGATCACGCTCTGGTTGCATTTCGCCCGGGCGAAGGATGTCTGTCGTGCGGGCATCGAGTTCCTGCTGCTGTTTCTTCTCCGCGGCATAGCGCACCTGTTGCTGCTTCCAGCTCTCCGGTGAAAATACATCCCAGTATACGGTATAGTATTCGTTCTTTGTCTGATAAAAAGGCGTCAGTGTCACATCGTTTGGTTGTGCGGAGCCATCGGACCTAAAGCTGAGGGTGTTGTTATCTGTGCGTTTGATCCAGGTATTAGGGGAGTGGTTGGCCGTTACCAATACGGGGACGCCAGTCACAGGATCGGGTTCTTTTTCTCCCAGTATACCGGAGAGCAATACGGGGCCATAGAACAGTGCCTGCCGGTTTTGATTGTCGGGGATGGCTTCTGTGTATACATCTGCGGGCAGTGTAAGGGCGACTTTATCGTTGTTTTTCCAGTTGCGCCGAATGATGAAGTACCCACTCGCATCGGTGGTGAGCGGCTGTGTGGCGCCATTTACCTGGAGCGTAATGCCGTCTCTGGCCCATGCTGGCCGGCGTATGCGCAGTGTAAACGAAACGGGTTGCTTTGTACTAACGGTGAAGGTAGTACGATTATCGGCCGGCAGGTTGTTTTCCTGTTTCAGGGTAATACCTTTTTCCTGCCATTGAAGGATAGAAGGAATGAACAGGTTGACATACAGACTGCCGTCATCGCCTTTGTAGTAAATGCTCTCGCCATATTTTACATGGTTTTCCATGCCTGATCCCACGCAGCAGGTAAAGGTTTCAAACTCATCACTGTATTCTTTATGGCCGCCCATGCGGAGTGGTATAAAGTAACACATCATACCGGTTTCATGATTCTGCGAAGCGAGGATATGATTGTACAATGCCTTTTCGTAATAGTCCATTAACCTGGCCTGTGGCGACAATGCAAACAGGTGCCGGGTCAGCTTCAGCATGTTATAGGTATTACATGTTTCGGTGGTATTGTCTGTCAGTGCTTCGTTGAGGTGATTGGCAGCGCCGAAATATTCATAGTTGCTATTACCACCGTTGGCGTAGGAGTGATCTTTTGTCACTACTTCCCAGAAGTAGGTGGCAATGGCAGCGTCGTTACTGTCTTTATTCAGTTCATACCGGCGGATACTGGCAATGGCTTTAGGTATCTGGGTATTGGAATGTTTACCGGGAAGTACATCTTTGCCGATAGCCAGTGAATCAAGAATGCGTTTATCATAAAAGCGGTAGGAGAGGTCGAGATATTTTTTTTCGCCACTCAATGCATAGGTGTTGACCAGTGTTTCTGCCATGCCGCCGTATTCACAGATCAGCATTTTCTGCATTTGTGCTTCCGTTAGATTTTTGATAACGTTCCCGGTCCAGTCGGCGATGCCTTTGTTGACCTGCAGCGCTTGTGCATTATTGCAATACAGCCATGCATCCAGTAAACCGGCCATTATTTTATGTACGGTGTACCAGGGTGACCAGGCGCCGTTGAGGTCAAAGCCACGGGAGCGGATATCACCAGCGGCGACTTCCGTCCAAAGTTTATCGTCGTTAGGAAATGCGCCAATATATCCGCTGTGGCGGTTTTGCTGGCATAGCGCCAGTTCGCTCACCAGGTAATTCACGCGGTTCAGATAGGCAGTATCTTTAGTAGTGGCATATTGCATGGCACAGGCAGAAAGATAGTGTCCCATGGTGTGTCCGGCAAGACCACCGGTTTCCCAGCCGCCATATTGCTTCCCTTTGGGCGTAAGGCCTGCATTGGAACGGAAGGCCGACAGTAATCTGTCAGGATCTATTTTCAGGAGATAATGCGCATCCGCCAGCATGGCTGTTTTGAAAGGCCCATCCAGCAGCGTCACTGCTCCTAACGGAAAGGGATATGCTTTAATGGCAACGGCAGGCAATACTTTCATTTTAGGCTCTTTCCAGCCTGGAACATAGGATTGGGCAGTTGTGCTATAGTATCCTGCCAGTGCCAGGCAGGTAATGATCAGTCTTTTCATTTTTCATCAATATTTAACCCAATAAAGCTAGCTAGCGTGCTGTATACTTACTTTCCAATTATTGACAGATAGTATACGTATTTTAATCAATCGATTTTTAATTGTTCATTTGACAACAAAAATTAAATAAAATTATTTGACTTTACCCGGATTATCACGATATTTAGTGACTCTTTTTCACTAAAATATCAAAATACGTTATGGACATGAATTTAAAGGCGATGACGGCCCTATTGATTTCCGGTGGAACCCTACTGGCTTCCTGCAACAACAATGCTGCTAAAACAGAAGAAAGTAAGGATTCCACATCAGTTACTACTCCTGCAACCGGTGGCCCACGCAGCTTTGGTCAGGCAGATGGTCAGGAAGTATTACAATACACCCTGAAGAATGCTGCCGGAATGGAAGTGAAAATCCTGAACTACGGCGGTACTATTACCGATATTATCACACCCGACAAACAGGGCCAGAAAGGAAACGTAGTATTATCTTACGAATCATTAGCTGGCTACCAGCAAAAAGGACAGCCTTATTTTGGCGCACTGATTGGCCGTTACGCCAACCGGATTGCCAATGCAAAATTTAAACTGGACGGAAAGGAATATTCCCTGGCGGCTAACAATGATGTGAATAGTCTTCATGGCGGCCTGAAAGGATTCGATAAAGTAGTATGGACAGCCACTCTGGCTGGTGACAGCAGTCTGCAGCTGGTATATAGCAGCAAAGACGGAGAAGAAGGTTATCCTGGTAATTTACAGGCGACAGTTGTGTATACACTCACGCCTGATAACGCATTGCAGATTACTTACAAAGCTACTTCCGATAAGCCTACTCCGGTGAACCTCACCAACCACGCTTACTTTAATCTTTCTGCCGGTAAAGACAGCACCATTCTGGGGCATGAACTGTCTCTGAAAGCGAGTCGTTATACTCCGGTTACTGATAAACTGATCCCTACCGGTAAACTCGATCCGGTAAAAGGTGGCCCAATGGATTTTACTTCACCTAAGAAAATTGGTACCGATATCGGTAAAGTAAAAGGTGGGTATGATCATAACTGGGTATTAGACAAAAAGGACGGTGAGCTGGAAACTATCGCTACCCTGTATGATCCGAACAGCGGTCGTTTCATGGAGGTATCTACTACGCAACCAGGTATACAGTTTTATACCGGTAACTTCCTGGATGGTACCCTCACGGATACCCGCGATGGTAAGAAGTATGTGAAGAACGCCGCACTTTGCCTGGAAACACAGCACTTCCCTGATTCACCGAATCAGCCAGCTTTCCCCAGCGCGATCCTGAAGCCGGGTGAAACGTTTTCACAAACCACCGTGTATAAATTCTCTACAAAATAAATAAGTGTAAGGCGGTTGTTGCCATTTGAAGCTCGCCAAGTATCTGACTTTTTGGTGCATTTCAAATGGGGGCAGCCGTCTTATTTTATGTAGCCGTGTGTGGATCCAATATTTCTTTCTTCATCATGCCGATTATTCCCCATACTCCCAGGATAGCGGCAAGGAGGCACATCAACAGTACCGGCGGCACATATAAGATGCCCACATAGCCAAGCAGCAATCCGTTAAAGCAAACCAATACCCCTATAATGAGTTTTCCGAGCCATTGGCTGGCTTTGAATTCAAGCGGGCGACTGACAGGAGGCGTACTGTATTTATGTACCAGCAGCGCCGTTAATTCAGTAGAAAACTGTTCCGTGGTTGGTACCGTACCGTTTTCTTTTAACCATGCACGGAGTTTGTCGTCATTGATTTTATTCATAGTAAATTTCTTTTTTCCTGGCTCAGTAATAAATGTAATGCTGTTTCCAGTTGCTTACGTCCTCTCAGCAGCCGCATTTTTATAGCAGACTTATTCGCCCCGAGTATCTCACAAATCTCCCCGATACTTTTTTCCGCGATATAATGAAGCGTGATGATAATCCGGTCTTCCGCTGCCAGCTCATTGAGTAGCAGCGTCACGTACTTTTTCCTTTCTGTAGCAACAAGGGCATCCCAGCTCTGATTTTCGGATAATCCCGGCAAATCAGCGGTGTACTGTGTATCGAAAGGGACCGGCGGCGGTTTCCTGTACTGAACTTTCGTAAGAGAAGTATTATAAACGATTTTATAAAGCCAGGAGGAAAATTTAGCGTTGTTGTTAAATTTTCCGAGAGCAGCAAATGCTTTGACAAAGGAATCCTGTACGACTTCCTCCGCATCCTCCCTGTTTGAAACAATCCCTATGGCGATGGTAAAGGCAAAGTCCTTATAGGTATTCACCAGATAAGCTATGCCAGTCGGGTCTCCAAGCGCCGCTTTTTTTAAAAGTTCATCTTCGGGTTGAATTTGCCTTAATAGTTTCATCAGGTAGTTAGACCAGCAAAGAAGGAAAGTGGTCACATAAAAAAAATGTGACCATTTGGGCAAATGGCTGGTCTAATATGAAAGTAGTCAAAAACTTTAAAAAACGCATCATGCAACTAACGTCCGCCGC
>NZ_DATCVJ010001120.1:0-28291 GCF_036566945.1 Chitinophaga sp.
ATTCAGCGTACTGGCCGCCATGACAGGCATGATGTTGACCGGCGTTGTCACCGCAATAGTGCCGGTTCCCCGGGCATAGGTACCGGAACTGTCTTCCTCCCGGGAAATCACCTGTGGGTACCATGCCGACCCATAACCACCGGCCATACAGAAGGCCGTATCGAGGTAATATTGGAAGGTACGTGTGGTTCCCCGCTCATATGCATAGGTAAACCGTAAGCTGGTTCCCACTGGTAATGCCTGCGCAAAATACCAGCGATATACAATATCCCCGCCGGCATTTACACTGGTATCCATGCGTCCTGTAGCGCCTTCTAACTGCAGCCTTACCGCACCTACACCTCTGCTGATGGTAATATCAACTGAATCGGCGCTGCTGGTCAGGGTTTCAAAAGAAAGACTACCCTGCACCGCAAATGTTTTCCGCAACAGATCTGCCTGTACCTGTAACTGGTAATCCAATTTATGTTGGGCAGATAAATAAAACGGTAGCAAGAGGCAAATACCCATCATCAATCGACGCATACTTTTTTTTACAAAGTAAGGGTACTGCACACAAAAAAAATGGTATCAGATTAACTTTTCAGGAGTGCTCTGAAGCGCCGGGGAGTGGCTACATAAAAGAAACGAAAAGACCTGACCAGGTGGGAGGCGTCGGAAAATCCGGCTGTAAAAGCAATGTCGGCCACTGGCAACGTAGTGGTAAAAATCAATGCCATGGCTTTTCTCACCCGCATTTTAAGCTGGTACTCTCCAATGGTCATCCCTTCTCTTTCTTTAAACGCACGGGCCAGGTAAATAGGGTGCACAAAAACCCTGGCAGCAATAGATTTAATGGTATGATGCGTATCGAATTCATTTTCCAGGATGGCCTTCACTTTGGGGAGCCAGGGCAAACTCATCGGAATAGTATCGGTCGTATATTCCGATAACCAGCTCAAAATATATTCTTCCGGCAAAGAGATCCCGGGGTCCTGAGAAAAGAAATATAAAAGGCGGTATAAATAGTCAAGCGCACCTGCTTTGTACACCGTCATTTTATCGGGTAACAGGGCCGGCAATTCGAGTTGCTGCAACGCGTCTTTTTTGAATTCGATATTCAAACAACGGCCACCTTCGTGGAAATGATTGGCATGATGATATCCGGCAGGTCTGAACAGTACTTCACCGGGCATAATACCGCTGCTGGTCTTCCTGCCGACTTCTTCATAACTGCCGTTGATCAATAAGCTCAGGTAAGCATTTTCATGATAATGTTCATGGATATATGTCTGCGGCTGATAGGCCATAATATTCAGTTTAAAGGAAGCATTCTCATTAAACTGTTGCTCGTTTCCAAAGTAATGACCAGGTGAAAGAATGATACCCATAAAAGCCCGTTGTTGAAAATGGTCGCAACGGTTATCAAATATACTTTTTTAATTAAGACCGCCAGTCCCAGGCCACTACATCCCATTCCTTCCCACCATCCATGTGTGTATGTATCTTCTGAAATCCCACCCTGGCATGGGCAGCCTGAGAGCGAAGATTATCTGCTGCAATTTCTGTGATAATACAATCATAGGTCGCGGAGAACAATGTTTTGTGAGCAGCGTATAAGGCATCAAACAAACCTTGTCCGCGCCAACCTTCACGGACGCAGATCTGGCCCATAAAGTAGTGTCGCAGTTGAGATACCCGGCTGCCATTCAGCGTGAGTATTTCCGCCATTTCGGCCAGCGGGCGCATTAATTCAATTTCTGCTGCCGCCGCTGCGGAAGTAGCCAGCGCATACCCTATCAGGGTTTCACCGGCGGTGATCACCGGCTGCGCCATATCCCTCATCATTCTCTCCAGAATATCGCGGCTGTATTCAAAAGTCAGGAAACCTTGTGTTTTAGCGGTTTGAGAAGAGATGTGCTGCACCAGGTTACTGCGTTGCAGTTGTAATAAACTATCCATACCGGCAGGTGTTAATACCGTTGCTTCAAATGTTTTCATGTTTCTTTATTTCTCAATAATGGTTTTCAATCCCCTGATGCCCATGTCTACTACCGCTTCGCCGTCTATCGGATCAAACTTTCCATTGGCATTTTTATCTTTCCATTCAAAACTATGATTCACTGACAAGGAAACGGTGATCACGATATCTTTTGTTTCCTTACCGGTAATTTCAAATGAATTGTCCAAAGTACCAGTTACCACGCAGGAACCCGCCGGAATGGGCGACGTAGCGGCCAGTGGGTTGGGAACCGTGGTGGCGCCAGCGGGCGCTTGTCCGGTGATGACTTTACCGGCGACTTCCAGTCCCCAATAGCCCTGTAATCTGTTCCCCTTCACTGTGACGGTACTGTCTTTAATTTTATAATGATCGATATAGCTATTGTAGCCGATAAAAGAAGCCAGTGTGCCGCTGACTTCCTGGTTAAGTGCAGCGACATTGATTTTTATATCGTAAGACTGATAGGCCAATGATACCCGGAGATATTGGTATGCGCCCGGTTTCACGTCTTTCAATGGCATTTCAAAAAACACGCTGTTATCTGTTCCTATCACAGCTTTGCTGAAATCAATGGCTGCGGCGCCACCGGCGGTCGTTTCCTCATTTTTATACAGCACGGTCCCTTTTCCCAACAGCGTGATGGGTAGTGGCGCCAGTTCTATATAATGGGCGCTGAGTCCTCTCATGACAGGCGACTGCGCCGCATTGCCGGCGGCAATAGTGGCAGGTTGCCCTAAATTATTCAATCTTTCCTGGGTCGGATCAAATTTATATTTAAAGATGAGCTTCGGACTGGTGGCGGGTTTATCGTCTTTTGAACAGGAAAACAAGAGGATACTGAAGGCAGATAATAACAGGATAGGTGCTTTCATGAAACAGGTTTATTAAATCTTCCTGCAAACATATATTAAAAAACAGATAACTTACAGTATCCTAAAAATTCTATACGTAATGAAAAGAACACCCTGGTTTGAAAGAGTATTCCCCATTATCGACGACAATGGTCTGATGCCTGCTATTATTGAACGTTTAAGTGGCACCCCTGCCCGGGCCGAAGAAATGGCCGGCAAACTGCCCCCAACTTTACTTACCCGCAAATTAGCCGACCGTTGGTCAGTCAAAGAAGAGATAGGTCATCTGGCCGATATGGAACCTTTATGGTCTGGCCGGGTCGATGATTTCATAAAAGGGCTGCCTGAACTAAGAGTAGCCGATTTAACCAATCAAACCACACATAAAGCCAATCACAATGCCACAGAAATAAGGGTGTTACTGAAGCGGTTCAGAGAGCAGAGAAGGCAGCTGGTGGCTAAACTAATGAGTTTGGATGAAAGCCGGTTAATAAAAACAGCCTTGCATCCACGCCTGAAAACACCTATGCGGGTCATTGATCTGGCGCATTTTGTAGCCGAACATGATGATCATCATCTGGCCAGTATCAGGGAACTATTGGCGGTGGTAAGTTGATGTAGCTGGTCATCGTTTTTTAAAGCCCCCTCCTCATGAAAGAGAAAATATGGAGTGACCCTCTTCTGCAAAAGCATATCGACAAACGGGACCTGGTTACTATTTACCGCTTCTTCAAGGATAATAAATCCATATTGAATGGATTTATATTGAAGAAATCGGCGGATTACCTGTTGCTGCAACAAATAGATCAATTCCTTCCCAATGGCTATGTTGTCATTTTAAGAAATACCATTGACCGCATACGATGTAATAAATATGACAAGGCACAACGGAAAATACTGAAAGCGGAAGGAATAGTGGAAAGGGATGACGCCATCGAAGACCACATTGATATGAGCAACTGGCTGGCCATTTTCAATGCCCTGAGAAAATTAGATTTCCACGTCATTGCCGAATGTGAAAGGCTGCCGGAGCCAGCGATTGCTATTTATACAATAGGTCCCATTAGGCGCATCTCAAAAAACCAGGTATCAGTTCAATGCTATGATCCCGCGGGGAAGTTAGCAGATGTGAATACGCCAATCAGATTTGAGGACCTTACAACGGTCACATTTGGCGACAGATATAGTGCAATATTCAGGAAATACCTGGTAGCCCCGTAGATAGTTTAAAGTACTTCGGGAGCAGCGTTATCCCTTTCCTGACAACGCTGCTCCCGATTAATCATCCACGCCTTTTCCTTCGAGTATTTTCGGTATAAATTTCTCTACCCTTGCCTCCCTTGTTTTCGCGAGCTTGGCGGCGCCAAAATAAAGGAAGTATCCTCTCTGACGGCCGGGTGTCAATGCTTCAAAAGCTTTTCTCAGCTTTGCACTCTTATCTAATTCCTTTTGAAATTCTTCCGGAACGGTGTAGGCGGAAGTCTTTTTCAACGGCACTTTCAAGCCGGCTTTTTCCACTTCAATGGCTTCGTAAATATAAGTCTTCAGAACCTTTTTCAGCTTTGTAACTTCCTTCAGGCTGGTGAACCTGATCTGGCGCGCGGCCTGCACATTTTCGGTTTGTTGTATCAGGATACCATTCGGGTCACTCATCAATGCTCCTTTGAAAAAGAGCAACGCACAGTATTCTTTAAAGGCATGTATCAGCACGATGTTATTTTCCTGATACGAGTAACAGGGCACACCCCATTTTAGTTCCTCGGTCAGATCACAATCGAGTACAATTTCTCTCAATTGCTCCTGCTCTTCCTGCCACTTTTCGGCTTTATCAAAATAAAAATCAACCTTGGGATTCATGCTATTGATTTTTGAAAGTTAAAGGAAACCAATTTTCTGTCTGCGGGCCTGAATAACCAGGACACGATCGTTAATGTTAGCAATAACATCGAAGGGAACATATCTTTTAAGGCACTTCCTGATGCAACATGCGACAATAGCGCACCCGTCATGGAAAAGAAAAACCCTGCATAAGCCCATTCTTTTAACAAAGGAAATCTGGGAATAAGCACCGCTATTACGCCTAATATTTTCCAGACACCTAAGATAACTATAAAATAAAGGGGATAGCCCAGCTGGGTAATAAACTCCACTTCTTTTTTCTCTTTCAATACCTGTACCAGTCCGGTTGAGGTCATCCCTAATGCGAGCCAGAGTGTAGCAATCCAATAAATAATTTTATCTCTCTTTTTCATCGTGTGTTATTTTAATTTGCTTACAATACTTTCTAAACGGTTATGTGCCATATTGATGCCGGGAGCAAAGCCCATTTTCACCATCTGGTCTCTGAGGTCAACGGTTCTGTATACGATATGCATTTTGAGTTTGCTGGTATCGTCTGTCAATTTTTCAAATTCCAGGAACTCCAGCTGGGCGCCGAAGGGAGGATTTTCCATTTCAAATGTCCTGGTTATTTTTTCTTCCGGAACAAACTCGTGAAATACCCCGCTGAATCCATATTTGTTTCCTTTGGGATCGGTGGTTTCATATCGCCAGCCGCCGTGTTTTTTACCTTCCAGTTTGAGTACTTTCGTGCCCATCCATTGCTCTACCAGTTCGGGTTCCACATGTGCTTTAAAGAGTAAGTCCACCGGCAAATCAAATTCCCTTGTAATGAAGATTTCCTGTTTGCCTTCTTCGGCATTCACTTTGGTTTTGTGTTCCATACGATACTATTTTTTTGATTTGTATTTTTTCATGACATCTTCCAGTTTGTTAAATCTATCATCCCACATTTGACGAAAAGGTTCAATAAAGTCTGCGATCGCTTTCATATTTTTTGCATTGAGGTGGTAATAAATTTCCCTGCCGTTTTGCTTTTGTTCCAATAATTCGCACTCGGTTAGTATCTGCAGGTGTTTTGATACGGTGGGTCGTGCGGTATCAAAGTTGGAGGCTATGGCACCCGCTGTCATAGCCTGCGTAGCCAGCAACAAGAGAATAGCTCTTCTTGTTGGATCTGCGATGGCTTGAAATACGTCTCGTCTCAAATTCATTATGTAGCTATTTGACTACAAATATAAGCGTAGTCATTTAACTACACAAATTTATTTTTCTGGCAGGGTACGCCTACCGGGAGCATTCGTCAAACGCCAGGGGGCACGGTACGCATGGTACCGTGCCCCCCGACGCCCTATTATGCCACTATTCCGCCAGCTCGCTCAACTTCGTTATCTCCACACAAATAATACAATAACAAAAACCATTTACACAGGCACAATCATATACTTTTCCGTTGCATTCTCTTGTGGTACAATCGGTGCAGGCAGCAGGACGGTTAGCAGATGTCAGTATTTCCACGATGCGTTGCTGATCACCTAAATACTTATATACTTTATGATCTTTTTTAAAAGACACTTTCATTTCTTTTAATTCGCTGTCTGATGTGACCAGTTTGAACAATTTCGGGTCTAATACTTTGTCGTTGCCGTTGTTGATGAACAGGGTGTTTAGAAATTCAGCATCTTCTTTATAGGAGTGAGAAATGCCTTTTTCGGAAATGCTTTTCGCCGCGGATGGGGTTTCGTTTTTGCGACCACCGGTATACGTCCGCGTGTCCCTTGCGGCAGCGGCGGCAGTTCCCGCGGAACTATCGGCTACCGGCGCCACTTCGAAACTGAACGCACCCGGCTTGGTGACTTTACCTCTCAAACGACGCGCGGTAGCACCGCCCCTCACCTGCCCTGTCCTGAAGGTATAGCTGAGCCCTATGCCCGCGCTCAGGTATTTATCCGGTCCTTTGGTATAAGTGGCAGCGTAAGGCTGATGAGACAACTGCGCGCTCAGTTCTTTTCCATTGCCGGTAAAATCAACGTGCGTAAGATCTCTGTAACTGATTGTGGCTTCCGGCGCCGATGGTTGCAGCAGGTATTGTATGTTCAATACCACCGCCCAGCGGGAAGAGATACGGCCGGCAAGACTAACACCGGGTTTCAATGTAAAAACGTTTTCGGCGTCATCTGCCGGAGGCGTATAGGCAAACACGTTAGTACCGGAAATATTATCCCGGATAGCCAGTTCGGGCGCCGTGCGGTGGGTAATCCCTCCTTTTACAGAGAGCGTTAGTGACAAGGCGCGCTTACCGAAAGTATATTGTGGCCCTGCGAGCAGGTATAGACTCGTCCATTTGTCGCGGGTATGCTGCATACTGAAAACATCCGTTCCCCTTAAAGCCGCGGCATATTCAACGGCGTTGTTGTCCATTTTGCTGGTAAAAACACCCGCATCAACCCCCATACCAAATCCACCCCAGAACAATTGCAGTCCTACGTTAGGGTTAAAGCCCACCGCATTGGATACGCCCGCGGAAGAAGAAGCACCGCCGTTCGCCAGGAAGGAAATGCTGCCTCCCGGATTTTTACCGCCTTTTACGATGACTCCTTTGATGGGTTGTCCCGGACGGCTTTCCTGCGCCAGCAGGTGAATGCTGCTATAAATAATCAATGCGATGGTAAGAGTGATTGCTTTCATGATCGGGATATTTTGTTGTTATCCGTAGGTATATCAACAAAAGCGATCTATTGTTACCCCCTGTCATGAAAACATGTGAAGCCCTCCATAAAAAAAGCTGCCTCATTTATTTATGAGACAGCTTCGAGGTCGCAAAGGTGTATGATCTTTATAATTCGCCCAATACGATATCCAGATGTGCTAAAAATGCATCCGCATTCTCTTTATTAAACACCATGGGTGGTTTTATTTTTAATACATTATGCAACGGCCCGTCAGTACTGATGAGGAATCCGCGTTCTTTCATTTTCTCCACCACCACATCTATTTCCGGCACGGCGGGTTCCTGTGTATCTCTGTTGCGCACCAGTTCGGCGCCAATAAATAGTCCATGCCCGCGTACATCACCGATAATAGGATGCTTATCCATCAACACTCTCAGTCCTGCTAAAAAATGTTCTCCCGTTTCCAGCGCATGTTGCTGCATTTCTTCTTCCTGTATGACTTGTAATACCGCCCTGCCACAAGCCATAGACACCGGGTTGCCACCGAAGGTATTAAAGTACTCCATACCGTTATTGAATGCATCTGCAATGGCCTGTGTCGTCACGACTGCCGCCAATGGATGACCATTGCCGATAGGTTTCCCTAACACCACAATGTCCGGTACTACGTGCTGCAGCTGAAAGCCCCAGAACTGATGGCCTACGCGGCCAAAGCCTACCTGTACTTCATCTGCAATACAAAGACCACCAGCTGCGCGTACATGTTGATATACTTTTTCCAGGTATCCGGGGGGCAGCGGAATTTGTCCGCCTACGCCCAGCAGCGTTTCACAAATGAAAGCGGCGATACCTTTTTCTTCCCGGGATAATCTGTCTATGATATCTGCAATATCCTGTGCATAGGCGGCGCCGGCATTCTCCTGTCCGTAGCGATATGGCCCGCGATACAAATCCGGGTTGATGGCTTTATGGGTATGCGCCGGTTTACCAAAACCGCCTTTGCCGTCAAATTTGTAGGGGCTCAATTCCATGGCTACCGTAGACGTACCATGATATGCATGATCCAGTACAATAACGTCTTTTTGTTTGGTAAAATGGCGACTCATACGAATGGCCAGGTCATTGGCTTCACTGCCGGAGTTGGTAAAATAACAAACCTGCAAGCTGTCTGGTAAAGTAGCCGTGAGCTCCCGGCCAAAGGCCACCAGGTCATCGTGCAGGTAACGGGTATTGGTATTCAGTCTGGCCACCTGTTGCTGAATGGCCTGCACCACGCGGGGGTGGCAGTGCCCAACATGACTTACGTTATTTACACAGTCGATATATGTGCCCCCTTTATCATCATAGAGGTACTGCAACGCGCCTTTCCATATCTTCAGCGGGCGGTGATAGCTGATGCTGAGGTTTCGGCCAATATGTTGTTTTCTTTCTGCCAGCAGCGGGGCGTAGTTGTCTTCCTGGTTAATGTCGGAAGCAAAACCGGCTGCTACCCGGAAGGCATCGGTGGCCGCGAGGGGATTTATTTTTATTAACTGATACAACAACTTCCAGGCAGCGGCTTCTGTAATAAAATGAGAAGGGTTGCTGCTACCCGCTAACGTATGTTCGGCGGAGTTAGTAACGCTGATGCATAAACGCGCAGCGATCAGGTAATACAGGCAGGCGATTTCGGCGGCGGTTAAAGGCCATTCGCGGTGGTAGCCTTTCACCACCAAAGCAGCAGCCGCCAATGGATCGGGCTGATGCAGCATAGCATAGGTACAGGCAATGGCCAGGTTATTGATCAGCTGCGTGTATACCATGTCCCCGAAGTCTATCAGGCCGGCAACGGTTTCATTTTTCACCAGTAGGTTATAGTCGTTGGCATCGTTGTGGATCACGGCCATCCGCAGATGTGGTAACTGCGGCACTATTTCCGTTTCAAACTGCAGCAGGAAATATGCCGCCATCCGGCGGCGTTCATGGTCTTTAATGGCGCTTAAATGCGCTTTAGCGGCCATGGTATTACGAAGGTCCCAGCTGCAAATGCGATAAGCGGCGGGATGCGCAAACCCCTGCAATGCCTGATCCATCTGCCCCATAAATTGCCCCAGGCTATTTAAAAGCGATGGCGTATGTGCACCGGCTGTTGCCCATACTCCACCTTCCAGAAAAGTAAGGACCCGCATGTACCCGGCCGGCGTAATTGTGATGGCTTCGCCGTTACAGTTTAACTGCACCCGCTGAAATCCTCCTGCCACCGGCGTATCCGCCAGGTGTTGCAGCATCTTCACCTGGGCATCCAACAGGTGCCAGTTGCTGTCCGATGCGGCTACCTTACAAATGTAGGATTCCCCGGCGCTGTCGGTCAGGAGGTAGTTACTTTCTTCATAACCATCTAATGGCTGTATGCTCACCACCATTCCGTAGTGCTGCGCTACCAGCGCTTTCATTTCTGCTATATCCATGATGTTTAATTTACTCGCGCAATAACAATAAAGTATGTGCTGCCGACCAGCTGAAATTCGGTGCGTTCAACCCTTTGCCGGTCAGGGGATGATAGTTCTCGTACAACGGATACGAATCGTTCATGCCGGTGGCATTGTGCCATAGCTTGTCTAAAAACTCATTTGCCAGCTGATCATATCCATACGCTTTCAATCCGGCAATGGCAAAATAAAACTGGTCCAGCCACACCGGACCGCGCCAGTACCCCTTCAATGGATCAAAGTTGGGATGATCGGCGGTCAGCACCGGTAAAGGCACTTTCGTATTAAATTTCTTTTCCTGTTGCAGCATAGCGGCTGCCGATGCGGCCTGCTTAGGCCCGGCAATACCTGCCCACAGCGGAATCCAGCCTTCTGCACCGGCTACTTTTACCAGGTCGGTATGCCGGTCGTAATAAAAGCCGCTGGCTTCATCATAATATTGCTGATTGATTTTTTCTTTTAAAGAAGAAAGTTGTACAGTCCAGGTATCCGGCAAATGCAGCAATACCGCCATGTTAGCGAGATACATTTTTTCTGCATAGAGATAGGCATTCAGGTCTACCGACGATTGATCGAGCGACCAGGCGTGCCCGTTGTTTTGCTGCATGCGGGCATGATCAAAGCGCACGGCATTGTCCATGCCGCTTTCCCAGGCAGCGGCAATGCGGGTACCATCGGTAGCGCCGTATTCACAAAGACCATCACCGTCATGATCCCTGTTGGCATACCACCAATTGTGATATCGTACCAACGCACTATACATTTCTTTTACAAAAGCAGTATCCTTTGTTTGCCGGAATACTTCCCAAACAGCCCATGCGGCCAGTGGTGGCTTGGTATCCCTCGCATTATTCTCTTTGCTATTGGTATAAATACAATCCACTACCATCCCATCGGGCTGCTGATAATCAAACATGGCGCGGATATTATCCTTTGCCAATGCAGGATTAAACGTACATACCGCAGCGGCCTGCTTCCAGCTATCCCATGCCCAGAAGCCGTAAAACCCCTGGTAGCTGGCAGAAGGAAAAATACCGTCGTGTTTCAGATCTCCGGCAGCACTGCGCCAGTTGGTCATCAGCGTCATGATACACTTTACGAGGAGACGGCGTTGGGTGGTATCTGCGGTAAAACATGCCCGCAGGTAGCCGTTCCATCGCTGGTGATTTTGTACCAGCGTGGCAGCGAAATCTTTTATGCCGGTGGCTGGCTGATGATAGCTTTGCAACTGCGTTTCCTCCCAGGTACCTTTTGCGGGCAGACTAATAGTTTTAACAGCGGCGTAACTATTACCCTGCGGCTTCAACTCCCAGGTTCTGGCGGTATAACGTTTACCCGTTTGCGTTTTTCCCGATGGGTCAGCCGGTAAATACGTAATAGAAAACGTATGTCCGTTGCCGTTAATTTGCAGTTGCTGATCACTTTGCCGCCATCCGTCGTTGTGCAACGCGGCAGTTCCCTCCCATTTGAGCAACAGCTCCCGGCGTCTGCTGGCGTGATTCATAATGGTCGCTTGAATCATTGCCGTGCTGGCACTGCTGAAAATTAACTGTAAGCGTATATTCAAATCCGTTAGTTGATAACTTTGTTCTATCAATCCGGGATAATAATGCTGCGTGCCTTTTTCCGGCAACAGTTCTTTTCCTCCTTCCAACACATGCAGTTTAGCGACGGCATTGCCCAGCCAGCGACCATCCATATCCATCAGCAGCGGGCCTATAAAGGCGCCATAGTCTGCTGTTTTAGCGGGTAGCGCATAAGC
The DNA here is from genome assembly GCF_036566945.1 of Chitinophaga sp. Lineage (GTDB taxonomy): Bacteria > Bacteroidota > Bacteroidia > Chitinophagales > Chitinophagaceae > Chitinophaga. Next base: position 11,574 of record NZ_DATCVJ010001120.1, read on the forward strand.
ATGCCATGCGCCCATGTCTGAAAAAAAACTAACACCTACATTGGAAGTATCTGTTACAAAATGTTTAATGTCCAATACGTCTGTAAACTGCTGCCTGTCTGCCTGCTGTGCTTTTACCCCGAGGGTGCTGCAACACAATAACCACCACCATTTCATCATAGTTATTCAAATCTTGGTTTAGCTTGTTGTACCGGTTCAGTGCCGGGCATTAATCGTCTTAATGTAAAACTGTATTGATAAGTACGGCAGGGCAACTGGTATTGCGGATGCGCTTTGGCGCCCCAGCTGTTATCACCGCCCACGCCTTGTTGCAGGTAATCAATATTCCACCAGATCAGGTTTTCATTTAAGATAGAATGACCATGCTTATTTTGTTTGCGGTCGAAGTTCAGTTGATCCATATCAAAATGTAATACGCCTGCGCTGAGTAAAGTATCGGAGAAAAACAGCCAGCCGGATTTATCTTTATCCTGCAATGCCATCCAGCTAACATCCGTACGATGGCCGCTTTCCTGCGCACGTGGATAAGGATGGAACAGGGCATCTGCGGGCATATGATAGACATCTACATCTGCCGCATATTTCCGGTCCTGGTAATTATCAAAAGGTCCGCGGCCCAGCCAGCTCACCTGGTCATAGTTAGCCGGCAGGATCATGCGCATGCCCATGCGGGGAATTTCCGGCAGGGTGGTATCTGCTGGTGTAAATGTTACGGCCACGGTAATATCACCATTCACGGCAATCGTATACGTGGTGGCATAGGTTACGTTTACTTTCGGGAGATAGTGCAGGGTTTTCACCTGCGTACGCGTTGCGTTCAGGGGCGTTATTTCAAATTGCTTTAGCTGTGCTCCTTCCAGCGCATGTTGCCAGATCCCGCAGCGCACCTGTAAGCTGTTGCCAATATCATTATCGGTAGCTGCCCGCCAGAAATGCGGCTGCAACGGACCCTGCATCAGGGGTTTGTTACCGGAGGTATAGGTTTCCAGCCAACCGGTGGTTTTATTAAATCCCGCACGGAATAAAGCGTTGCCAATGCTGCCATCTTCTTTTACTTCCAATGGCGGGCCGGTCATTGTGCTTTTCACCACCGGCAAATATGCCGGCAACTTAAATTGCTCCGTAGCTATGATGTTATCTTTTGGATCGCTTACTTCAAAGTGAATGTAGTACACCGTTCCGGCTGTTGGCGCAAAGTCAGGTAATGCAAGGGCGATCAGTGTATCCTTACCCGGAGCCAACGCCAGCTGCGCACAATTTCCGGTGGCAATGAGGTCGCCATCTCCTTTAATCTTCCAGCGAATCGTATAGGCCTGCAGGTTAGTAAAGTCAAAACGGTTTTTGATCCGCCATTTTCCGGCTTCTGGTTTTACGTGTATGTTCTGATATACTTTCTTCACTTCAAATGCCTGCGGGTGCGGGCTACGATCTGCGGCCAGCATACCATCTGCACAAAAACTGGTATCGCTGGTAGCACCTACTGTGCCCATATCACCGCCGTAGGCCCATATTTGACGGCCGTTGGCATCTGTTTTCAAAAAAGTCTGATCCGCAAAGTCCCAGATAAAACCGCCCTGCAACCGTGGATGCTGATAGAACAGGTCCCAGTCGTCCTGCAAATTACCGCCACTGTTGCCCATCATATGCGCATACTCACATTGAATAATAGGCCGGTTATCTTTCGCCGCCAAAAACTTTTGCAACGTGTAAATAGATTTATACATCGGGCAGATAATGTCCGTCCACTCGTTGCTGCCGGCAGCTTCATACTGTACCGGTCTGGTATTGTCTTTTGCTTTGATGTATTTATAGGTAGAAATAAAATTCCGCCCGAAGCCGCTTTCATTGCCGAGCGACCAGGTGACAATGCTGCAATAATTTTTATCTCTTTCCACCATGCGTTTGGCACGATACAAGTAAGCCTGCTCCCATTCCGGCTTGTCCGAGAGGGTTTGCCAGGGATGAAAAGACATGCCATCGCATTCTATATTGGCTTCGTCTACCACATAAATGCCGTACTCGTTGCACAGGTCATACCATTCTTCTGTATCAGGATAGTGGCTATTGCGCACCGCGTTGATATTGTATTGCTTCATCACTTCCAGGTCCCGGCGCATGCCCGCCGTTGATATCACTCGGGCACGATACATATCATGTTCATGCCGGTTCACGCCTTTGATGTAGATGGCCACTCCATTCAATAAAAACTGGCCGCCCTTGATTTCCACCGTACGGAAACCGATGCGCTGCGCCATACTCTCCACTACGGCGCCCTGTTGGTCGAGATGTGTGATCACCAGGGTATACAGCGACGGATGCTCTGCGTTCCACGGCTGCACGTCTTTCAACAGGGATTCCATCTCCCAGGTACTATCCTTCCCTATTTTCCATTCTTTGGTCAACAATACTTTTTCCTGATCCAATAACTGCACCTGCATCCGCTGCCCTGCTTCGCTGGCCAGCGGACGCCTGTTCAGTGTGAGAGAAAGCTGTAGCTGCCCGTCTTTGTATGCATGCACCAACAATGGCTTTGCGAAGAAATCGTAGAGGCATAACTTTGGTCTGGCTACGAGATATACGCTGCGTTCTATGCCACTCAGTTTCCACATATCCTGTCCTTCGAGGTAGGAACCATCATTCCAGCGGAACACCTGTATAGACACGCTGTTGGCGCCGGGTTGCAGGTAAGCACTGATATCAAACTCCGACGGGGTTTTACTGTCTTTACTCAGTCCCACATAATGCCCGTTGATCCATAGATAGAAAAAGGAATTCACGCCACCCAAATGAATCCATACCTGTTTATTTTTCCAGTTGGCCGGTACCCTAAAATCCCGGCGGTAGGAACCTACCGGGTTGAAGTCTTTTGGCACATGAGGAGGATCGGGAGGAAACGGATATTCTACATCTGTAAAAATATAACTGTCATACCCTGCTGTTTGCCAGTTTTCGGGTACCCGTATTTTTTTCCATTGGGAGACATCAAAGTCTTTCTTGTAAAAATCCAATGGTCTGGCAGCTGGATTGCGGGCAATATGAAATTGCCAGGTACCATCGAGCAGCAATACAGCTGCACGCCCGGAGTCCCGGCGTACAGCTGCAGTTGCAGTTGCGTTGGTATAGGGTATGAAATGGGCATGTGGCGGCAATACATTTTCTGCTACTTTCTGCGGGTTCTCCCAATCGTTCGTTTGTGCGTAAACGTGAGTAACGCCCGGTAGCAACGCCAGTAACAACAATAATTTATAGTACATACTTCCCCTTATTGAGCCATAGGATTATTCACCGTTTCTTTCAGTGGAAGCGGGTAGAAAGCTTTGTCCGCCGAAAACGATCGGCCGGCTTCTTTCATCTTCGCATCCAGCAAACCCCATCTGCGTAAGTCGTAGTAGCGGCAGCCTTCCATGGTAAACTCCATCACTCTTTCATGCATGATTTCGTTGAATACATTTACCTTGCCGGTGATGTTTAAAGCAGGCATCTTCGCCCTGTCACGCACCGCATTCACGAGGTCCATGGCACCGGGTTTTCCTAACTCGTTCAGCACTTCCGCCTGCATCAGCATCACGTCTGCCAGTCTGATCAGCGGTACGTTAACGGCGTTGTCATTACCCAAACGATCCAGCGAAGCAGGTACCCATTTGCGGAAAGCAATCACGCTGGTGCCGGCGCCGAAAATATCGTCGTACGTATAGCCATAAGCGCTTGGCATAGTGGGATCATTAAAATAAGGATCGTTGAAAACGATGCTGGCATATACGCGGTGATCATACAACTGATCGCTGGCGGTTCTGCCTTCTTTCAGCATTTCCGTGAGCAAACGTGGCGTGCCATAAATTTCTCCATAGCCACCCATTTGCGAAGCCGCTACCCAGTCGCCCAGGTAAGAACCATAAGCGGCTCCATTGTTAACATCGGAAGATTGTTGCAGTTCAAAAACAGATTCCGCGCTATTCTTCGCAGCGCCGTTGAACATGCTCATAAAGTTATCTTCCAGATGATATTGGGTAGAGCTGATTACTTTGCCCAGCCACTCTCCCGACTCGGTGAGCAATGCGGTAGCCGCACCTTTGTCTTCGCCGGCACGATACAAATAAATTTTACCTAACAACGCCTGCGCAGCGCCTTTGGTAGCACGGCCCAGCTCTGCATCCGGACGCTCGCTGCGCAGCGGTAGTACCTTCTCTGCGGCTTTCAGGTCGTTACAGATGAAGTCCCAGGTTTCTTTGCGCTCAGACAATCCTTTAGGCAAATCCCCTTCTTTCAAAGGCACTTTATCCCGGATAATAATTTTCTCAAAATCGATGAGCAGTTTATAATGATAGTAAGCACGCAGGAAATGCGCTTCCCCGAGAATGAGATTACGGGAAGCATCATCTATCATTTCCGGCTTCATAGCCGTTACATTTTCCAGCACCTGGTTGGTATAATAAATACCACGGTAGTTTTCCCGCCATAACAGATCAATGGCGTAGTTACCAGAAGTAAAGTTGAAATTATAATGTTCTATCCACCAGGAATAGTTATACGCATCATCACCTGCTTCCACGTAATCTTCACGGTAAAAGCTGCGCACAGAGCGGGCTTCCACATAGTTATCCCAATATACAAATCCTTCTACCTGCGAATACGCAGCCGATAAGCCCGACAATGCCCGATCTTTGGAAGTCCAGTACCGGTCCGTTTCCAGCTTGTCCGGAGAGCGCTGATCCAATACATCTTTGCTGCAACCCGGCGCAATGGCCAGCAATGCAAGTACTACGGGAATATAAAAGTGTAATTTTTTCATTTTAAAGAGTTTTATGCTTAGAAAGACAATTGCGCACCCAGCAGTACTTTTTTGTTCTGTGGATATTGCATACGATCCAGACCGGTGTCTAATACAGAAACTCTCGCCACTTCGGGATCCAGTCCGCTGTATTTGGTGATGGTGAAAAGATTTTGTCCGCTGGCATAAAACCGGATCTTCTGGATTTTAAAGCGGCTCAATAAACTTTCCGGTAACGTATAGCCGAGCTGGATAGTCTTCAAACGCACGTAGTTACCGCTTTCCAGGAACCGGGTAGATTCACGGGCATTTCTGTTGGGATCGCCCAACACAGCACGAGGCATGTCGGTATTGGTATTTTGCGGTGTCCATGCATGCAGGGTAGTAGAGAGGAAATTACGGCCGGCATCCATTCCTTCCAGTTCAAAACGGTTACCGTTATATACCTTACTGCCACTTACACCCTGAACAAAAAGAGCGAAATCTATTCGTTTATAATTGAGCCCTATATTAAGTCCATACTCAAATTTAGGGAAGCCGGAACCCTGGTAGGTTTTATCATTTTCGTCAATTACACCGTCTCCATTGGTATCCCTGAAACGGATATCTCCCGCTTTAGCGGCGGGTTGCAGGCGGTCGCCGGTTTTGCTTTTATAGTTGGCAGCATCCGCATCCGACTGGAAAATCCCATCGGCTTCATACAGGTAAAAAGCACCTACTTCACTGCCCACACGGGTTTGGTTGGCATAATGATCTGCCCCAAATTTAAGACCGGTACCATACAAGGTTTGTCCGGCATTAGCCAGTTCCGTCACTTCATTTTTTACACTGCTGAGTGTACCGGTAAAATTATATTGCAACGCATCTTTACGGCCGCCGCTGTAAGTGAATTCCAGCTCCCAGCCACGGTTCCTGATTTTACCCACGTTCAACGTAGGATTGTTTACACCGGAAGATGGCGGTACTTCTTTGGTCACCAGCAAACCATTGGTGTTATTACTAAAGTAGTTGAAGGAACCACTGAGACTATTATGAATCAAACTAAAGTCAAAACCAACGTTGGCGGAGCGGCTGGTTTCCCAGTGGAGTTCACGACCCAACAGGTCCTGTCCGATAATACCAGGCCATGGTGTACTGCCGCTACCTTGTACCGAGCCACCGGCCCAGGTATTATCTACCACCATCAGGTTTAAATGGTCGTAGGGAAGCAGTGCTTCTTCGGTACCCAACTCGCCATAGCTGGCGCGTAATTTCAGCATGTCCAGCCAGGTGATGCCGCGCATAAAATCTTCTTTCTGCATATTCCATCCTAATGCCACAGAAGGGAAAACGCCGTAATGCCTGGCCGCATCAAATTTGGAAGAGCCATCTCTTCTGATAGATAATTGCACCATATAGCGATTATCGTATGCATAGTTGATACGACCCAAAGTAGATAAGCGAACATATTTCGTGCTGCTGCCACCGGCGCCAAAAGTACCGCCCAGTGCGCCGTCTACGGTAACGAAAGAAGGGTCCAGGAAACCACCGGGTACGGTTTTTTCCACCAGTTCCCCATTCTGAATGGTGCGTACGGTTGTTTTACCATCTGCAGTAACATCCAGCCATTCGTTGGTGCGTTCCTGTGCGGTATAACCTGCGAGCAAATTCAGTGTATGCTTGCCCGTTACCAGGTCGTAATACAGGAGGTTTTCCATTAGCCGTTCCCGGTAGTTGGAGCGCTGGTTGTAGAGATACGCATAAGGCACCGCGCCATCATTGGCGTTGATACGCACAGCCGGCCGGAAGGAGAAAGCAAAATCATTTTCATTCACCAGGTTCAGGTTGGTCACAAACTTCAACCCTTTCCACAAGGCAAGTGTGAAGCGGGTATTGGCATTAAAATATTGTGTGCTGGTGGAGTTCTGAAAATAATGATCTGCGCCCATTGGATTCTGGTACTTAGGCAAACCATCTACCTGAAGGCCATAACCATATTTTTCGTTAGGGTCTAATACGGGGAGTAAGGGCGACTGGAAATAAGCTTCGCGCACCGCAAATTTGGGCACGGTAGCTTTGGTTTCAGAGTAGGTAAGGTTGGCTTCTGCCGTTAAAATTCCTTTCTTGTATTCATTACGGGAGCGCAGGGTTTTCTTCTTAAAATCAGATCCTATATAAGTTCCTTTTTCATTGGTAATATCGCCGCTCAGGGCATAGGTGATATAATCGCCACCACCGCGGAGGTTCAGGTTATAATTTTCGGCGTTGCCAGGCCGAACAATTTCGTCCTGCCAGTTGGTATTGACACCGGTATTTTTAGTTACATAGGCGGGTAAAGTACGACCTGCATTTTCATACATCATTTTAAGAACGGACTTATACCCTTCCGCATCGAGCATATGGTAGCTACCAGTCGGTTTTACGCCACCATAGTAGGCGTTAAAATCAATCACCGGTACACCTTTCTTACCTTTTTTGGTGGTAATGAGAATAACACCATTGGCACTGGAGGAACCATAAATAGAAGCCGCCGCACCATCTTTCAATACTTCTATAGAAGCAATATCATTGTTGCTCAGGTAGGTGGCATCTCCGGGAGATCCATCAATAATATATAAAGGCTTATGACCACCCATGGTACTCAAACCGCGAATACGTACATCTGCGGCGGCGCCGGGCTGGCCACCACCGTTGGTCACCGTTAAACCAGCCACCCTGCCCTGTAATGCATCTATTGGGTTGTTGGTAGACATGTTCGCGATCACCTCTCCTTTTACAGAAGAAATAGCGCTGGTGACATTCCCTTTGCGTTGGGTACCATATCCTACTACCACTACCTGATCCAGTACTTTAATGGAAGCATACATGGTAATGTTCAGGTCCTGGTAACCGGTAGCTTTTACTTCCAGTGGTTCATATCCGATAAAAGTGACTTCCAGCACGGCATTTTCAGGAACGCCGGTCAGGTTAAATTTTCCGTTCTCACTGGTCAGCGTGCCTTTGCTGCCGCCTTTTACTTTCACGCTCACACCCGGCATCAGTTCACCGGTAGCGGCTTTCACGATGCCCTGCAGGTCTCCTTCTTTTTGCTGCTCTGCTTTAGAGGTGACGGGTGGAGCGGCTGGCTTTACCAGGATCATGTCTTCCGTTATTTTATACTCCAGCCCTGTAGCGTTGCAGATTTCTTTCAGCAATGCCTCTACAGTCCGTACTTTTTTATCGATGGTAAATTTAGCGGTACGTTCCAGGTCATCGCGGTTGTAGGAAAATTTCAGGGGAGTGTTCTTCTCCAGGTAGCGCAATGCGCTGATAACACTTGACTGAGAGAACCCTATTTCTACTTTATTTTTAAGTCCTTCTGTGACCTGTACCCACGACAGCAAACATACTGCCACCGCGATACTGAGCACGCGTCGGGCTATACCCTTGTAGGTACAAGAGATACATTTCTTTCTCATAACATTAGAAAGTTTATTGTTTAGAATGGAATGGCAGTCTCGCTGCTATCATTAATGGTTGATAAATAACTCGCCTTTATGAATGTCCGTTTTTAGATTAGTGATGTAAGAAATAGAAGCCAATACGTCTGGCAGCGATTTGTTCACGAATTCGCCATTGAAATGAATAGCCGGATAATGGCCGGGGGTGATGTGTACTTTAATACCGTACCAGTATTCCAGTTGATTGGCCACTTCAGAAAGGGATGCATCTCTGAACGACAATCTCCCGTTACGCCAGTCCTGTTCCCGTGCGGCATCGAAAGTGCCGGCTATTAGTTGGTCATGTGTTGTTTTGGTCGTTTGTCCTGGTGATAATTCTTTGCTGGCATTGGCGGCAGCTACCTTTACTTTTCCGGAAAGCAGGGAAACCTGTACACTACTATCGAAAGCATATGCCCGCACTTTAAAAACGGTACCCAGCACCTGTATGCTGGTGTTGCCCGCAGTAACGGTAAAAGGGCGCTGATCATCTTTTTGTACGTCGTACAATGCTTCTCCCGTTAGTATTAAATGACGTTCCTGCTGGTTAAAATTATCAGGTACGCGCAATACGCTGTTCCGGTTTAAAATAACGGTGCTGCCATCTGCGAGTAATACCTGTTTACGTACGCTATCGGCACGGTAAGTGGTATACGCCATAGCAGGGATACCAGCGGGAGATTGCTTTTTCCATACCCAGGCAAATGCAATACAACCGGCTACCATAGCGGCAGCAGCATACGGCCAATAATTCCGGCGGCGGGTAGCGCTGGCATTGTCAGTTTCAATGAGCGCACGCAGTTTGTTGAATTCCTCCTGCTTTTCCTCTGCGTTGAGCTTTACGCCTAACCGTAATACCCATTCCCGCGCTTTGTCTGTTTCCGCCCGCTTATGTGGGTTCCGGGCAATCCAGTCGTTCCAGAACGCAACATCCTCCTCATTACTTTGCAGACAGTAACGCACAAAAGAGTCATTCAGCATAAAGTCTTCCGCCATGAAGATTTGTAGGTTCATGTATCACCCGTTTAAAGTAAAGAGGACCGGTAGATTATTTTTTTACCAAAGAAAGGAAAACTATTTTCCAAAATACCACATAAGTGTGAGACAAAAGAAGGACATGATCTTGCGAAGCTGTACGATGGCCGTGTGCAGGGTATTATAAATAGTACGGATAGAGGCAGATGTCTGGAGAGAAATTTCTTCCATACTCATATTTTCATAAAAGCGAAGCCGGATAAATTCCTTTTGCCGGGCGGTTAACTGTGCCAGCAGGCGTTCCATTTTTTCGCGTAGCTGTCCATCTGATTCCAGGTTGATCAGCACCGTTTCATAGGGTTGTTCTTCCGGCTCCTGGAATAACTGCCCTGCATATTTGCCGGAGCGTTTATTTTCTTTTCCTAATAATTTACTGAGACGGCGTTTAAAGCAGATAAAAATATAATTCGGTATGTGGTCAGGCATGATCAGCTGTTCCCGCTTCTTCCATAATTCTACAAACACATCATTAATGGCTTCTTTCACCATCTGCGTATCCGGCACTACGGATACCCCATAATGATACAGGCTATCATATAGTTCATGATAGATCTTATAGAGGCCGTGTTCATTATGTTGTTGAAATTCGTTCCAGAAAACGGCAAGCCCGGCTGCTGCAGCGAGTTGGCTGTTGTGTACAGGAAGATGCCCTATGTTCTTATCGGAATCAGTTAGCGCCACTGGAATCAGGTTATTGGACGCCAATTTATTGCATTTCCCAACAGTAACCTATGTAAAAATTACCCTGAAGTATACCAATATTAACCTCGCCCCGGGTTAAAATTGGCATACTTTCCGTTCGGCGACTAGATTATTTTGTATTAATATTATATCTTGTCAGCGTATTTGTTATTTAGTCAACAGTATCGCCGATGTCAACATGTGAAGATCAACCAACGTAAGGCCATTGGCCTGTCTGTTTTTTGTAATACCATCACTTAGCTGAATATAAACTTTCATTTCCTTGAGCGACGGTCATTCTATGGATGCTGCTGACCTTTATAAACGCATTGCCAACGGTGATGAAGCGGCCTTCAGGCGTCTTTTTGAACTACATGCGCCACGGTTGCTGGCCATGGCCACCCGTATCACGGGGTCTGCTGCGGTGGCAGACGACCTGGTGCAGGATACCTTTTTAAAAATATGGCTGACCCGCGATCAGCTGGCGGAAGTCACCTATCCTGCTGCCTGGATCAAGAAAATTTGTTTTTTTCTGGCGGTGAATTATGTACGCCGTCAAACCATCCATGAGAAAGTACTCGATGCCGTTGCCCCGGAATCCGGCACCGCTGTTGCCGACACCATCGATTTCCAGCAATTACTGCAACTGGTAAACAAAGCCGTGGCGCAGCTCCCCGAAAAACAACAACAGATTTATCGTATGAGCCGGGAACAGGGACTGAGCATTGCGGAAATAGCCACGCATATGCAGCTGGCCGTGAGCACCGTCAAAAACCTGCTTGTGATGGCGTTAAAAAGTATCCGGCAATCGCTCCAAAAATCCGGTTACCCCCTGCTGCTGGCCTTATTGATCGATATGCTCCCCTGACGAAAAAAAACTTTTCTTTTTTTCGGTACTATTCTTCCGCTCAATTGTCTGGTAATAGAGAAGGGGAAGATCAGTGCTTCGTTTACCTGTATTCACCACACATTAAATGGAACAAAATACCCGATTACAATATTTACTGGACCGGTTGGTGAGCCATACCGCTACCACGGAAGAGTTGCTGGAGCTGACCACGTTGGTGGAACAGGACAGCGACACCATGCAAACCGTGGAAGCATTGCTACTGGCGGCAGAAGAGGCCCCGTTGCCGGTGTATGACCACGCACGCTGGATGTCGGTGGCCGACCGCATCCTGGAAGCCGACAAACTTTCGGAGGAGCCGGCGGCCGCGCCGGTATACCGCCTTCATTTCCTGCACCGATGGGGCTGGGCAGCGGCGGTAGTATTCCTGCTGGGCACTGCCGCGTACCTGTTGAATCATTATCAGCAGCAGCAACCGGTGGCCAGGATGGCGGGCAAAACAGCCGCAGACGCGCTGCCCGGCAGCAACGGCGCCGTGCTAACGCTGGCAGATGGTTCAAAAGTAGTGCTGGACAGTGCGGGCAATGGCCTCATCTCCACACAAGGCAATACACGTGTAGTATTGAAAAATAACGGGCTCCAATACACGCCCTATGGCAACGACAGTACCGCCACCGCCTACAATACGATCACCACGCCCAATGGCAAACAGTTCCAGGTGCTGCTGCCGGACGGCACACGGGTATGGCTAAACGCAGGCAGTATGCTGCAGTTCCCGGTGGCATTTACCGGCAGCGAAAGACTGGTAGAACTCACGGGGGAAGCCTATTTCGAGGTAACCCAACGCGCATCCCAACCGTTTAAGCTGAAAGTGCGTAAACAACTGGAAGTAACGGTGCTGGGCACAGGATTCAACGTAAACGCCTATACGAATGAACAAAATATAGCGACAACGCTGGTAGAAGGGGCTGTCCGTGTATCCCTTACCCATGAAAACACGTCCCCGGTGATAATGAAACCGGGGCAACAGGTGCGCTGGGAAAATCATCAGCTGACCATGATCCCGGATGTGCATGTAGAAAGGGCCATCGCCTGGAAAAATGGACTATTCAATTTCGAAGGAGTGGGCTTAAGAGAAATGATGCGGCAGCTGGAACGCTGGTACAACCTGGAAGTGGTATACGAAGGGAATGTACCCGATGTACACTTTTTTGGAGAAATGAGCCGGTCTTTAAAGCTCTCGGATGTACTGGCCGGACTGGAAAGTGCAGAGGTGCATTTCCGCCTGGAAGAAGGCAGGCGGCTGGTAGTGATGCCTTAATATAAAAATATACTATGCTGAAATAAAAAACACAGATGAACACAACAGGTCAACCGGCATAAAAAAACCGGGAGTGCGACTAACACTTCCGGTCACCTTTGATCCCTCAAAGGGTTGTTCAGTTGATCTTTAACAGGGTTTCGCGACCGCCATTATTAACAACCAAACGTTGCAAAGCTATGCAAAAAATTGCTTACTGGAGCCGTTGGGATTTGCCATGCCGGCTCCCAACCAAAATGCTCCGGATTATGAGACTTACAAGTGTCCTTCTACTTGCCATTTGCTTACATGTATCAGCCAGCACATTCTCACAATCCATCACCTATTCAGGGAAGGAAGTGCCAATGGAAAAACTGTTTGCCGTTATTAAAAAGCAAACGGGATTTGTAGTGTGGGGTAAATCGGACCTGCTGAAACAGGCGGCAGCTATTTCTGTGAATGTGCGCGACATGCCGCTGCTCACCTTTCTGGACCTGATGTTGAAAGACCAGCCATTTAATTACAAAATTGCCGGCAACACCATTATGTTGTCGGGTAAACGGATTACGCAAATCGGCATAGCAGACAACTTCGTCGCATCACCCGTAACCGGTCATGTAACCGACAGCTCCGGCGCACCTTTGCCCGGCGCCACCGTCATGCTGCTCGGTACCACCCAAACCACCATTACCAATATTGAAGGTAATTTTACCATCGCCGTAGCAGCCGGACAAATACTGCGTTTTAGTTTTATCGGCTTCAAAACAAAAGAGCTGCCAATAACAGCAGCGATGCTGCAAAGCGGTAGTACCGGCACTATTATGCTGTCGGCCCTCGCGGCTACCCTCACCGATGTAAATGTGACTGCCAACACCGGTTATCAGTCTATCCCGAAAGAAAGAGCCACCGGCTCCTTTAGTATCATCACAGAAAAAACGCTGGGCGCCAGACTGGAAACCAGTCTGCTCGACCGCCTGGAAGGCACGGTCCCCGGGCTTTTCATGCAGAATGGTACCGTTACCATCCGCGGACTCTCCACTATATACGGCAACCAGGCCCCACTTTATGTAGTGGATGGTTTCCCTTATGAAGGTGATCTCAATTTTATTAATCCCGCCGATGTGGTGAATGTCACCGTCATGAAAGATGCGGCAGCGGCCTCTATTTACGGCACCCGCGCGGCCAACGGCGTTATTTCCATCACCACCCGCTATGGCAGCACCCGGAAAATGACGGTGAACTTCAGCAGCACCTTCAACCTTACACCCAAACCGGATTTCGGCTACATGCAGCTGCTTAATTCGTCGCAAATGGTAGACATGCAGCAGGAACTGTTTAATATGTGGCACCCTTCCTACGATGAAGGAATCATGAGATATGCACAGCCCAAAGTAAAGGAGGCACTGTATCAGTATGAGCAGCAACTGATCACTAAATCCGAGCTGGACGCCACCCTCGACAGACTAAGAAATTCGGACGGACAAAGTCAGATTAAGGATCTGCTGATGCGGAACTACTTCCAGCAGCGACATGCCTTCTCGGCCAACGGCGGCAATGACGTACATCAGTATAGCCTGAATATGAACTATACCGGCAACCGGGGCTATGGCCTTAAAAGCACCTCGGAAGTGGTAAACATCGGCTTAAAAGATAAAGTAAAAGTATTCAAATGGCTGGATGCAGAAGCAGGCGTATTTACCAATATGACCAACGGTAAATATGATCAACTCAATCCTACTTCCTATTACACCCGCATGCCCTATGAAGTATTGCGAAACCCAGACGGCAGCTCCGCTTCCTGGAACTACCTGAAATCACAATATGAAATAGACCGGCTGAAAAATCTGGGGTTACTGGATCAAACCTACAACCCATTGGATGATGCCAACAAAACTGATTTCAGATATACCTCCAATTACTTCCGTTTACAGGGCGGATTTACCGTGAGAATTATTCCGGGACTGAGCCTGGACCTCAAGTATCAGACGGAACGCGGATCCGGAAACAACACACAATTTTACTCCGGTGATTCCTACATGGCGAAGGACCTGATCAATAATACCACACAAATCATCAATGGGGTGATCGTGAAAAACCTATGGGATGGCGGACAAATACAGGAAATACGTTCCGATAATAAGTCCTATACAGCCCGTGCCCAGCTTAACTTTGATCGTCGTATCAATAGCCGGCATCACATTTCCGCCCTGGCAGGCGCAGAACGAAGGGCCGTTACACAGGGAAGTACTTCTGTATTCAGAGTGGGCTACAACGATAATAACCTGCAGTTCCTGCCCATCAATGAAAGTATCATTGGTAATTTAAAAGGAACAGAAGCGATTGGTGGCGTTGTCTTCTACAACTATAGTGATAAAAACTATTTCCGTTATACAGAAGACCGTTACATTTCCGCTTATGGTAATGTTGGCTACACCTACAACGATAAATACAATTTAACAGGTAGTGTCCGTATCGATAACTCCAATCTCTTTGGTACAGATCCCCGTTACCGCTACCTTCCGCTGTGGTCTGTAGGCGCCAGCTGGAGAATATCTGAAGAAGATTTTCTGAAGAATGTTTCCTGGCTCAGCAGCCTCAGTATCCGCTCTACCTATGGCTTAAGCGGTAATGTGGCGAGAAATGTAGGTCCTTACCTGCAGGCCCAATCCGCTTTTGTGAACGAAGCTAATACCACCGGCTACAACATCATTTATCCGCCTAATAAATCATTGAGATGGGAAAAGACCGCCATCACCAATATAGGTGTTGACTTTGCGCTGTTCCGGCAGCGGATTTCCGGCTCCATCGATTATTATATCCGCAAAAGCACGGACCTGCTGGGAGACAAAACCACCGATCCTACCAATGCCTTTTCTTCTTCCCTGATCAACTTCGGCAGTCTGAATAATAAAGGCATAGAGCTGGCACTGAATACACAAAACATTCAGCACAAAAATTTCTCCTGGAGCAGCAACCTGGCGTTGAGTTTCAATAAAAACAGGATGACGGAAATCAATACCAAAGATCCATCTATCGTAGGTTTGACAGCCGGCTATGGTGTAAACCGCGTGGGCTATCCGATGGACGCTGTATTCAGCTTCAAATACGCGGGATTGGATCCTACCAACGGCACCGTGCTGGTATATGATGCTGCGGGAAAAACGGTACAAAATTACGATCAGACAGGCGCGCGGGTCATCAATATGGCAGATCCAAACGCACTGGTATACAGTGGCACCCTGCGGCCTAAATACACCGCCGGATTTACCAACACCTTTACTTACCATCAGCTGACCCTGAACATCATGGTCATCGCCAATGGCGGCAATGTGATGCGGGACGTAGTACGGGCTGTTGCCAACGACTTTGGCACCTACAACACAGATAACCGTGCGATGAACTTCTGGCGTAAACCCGGAGATGAAAAAAATCCGGCGACCATCCCTGCTCCTGATTTGAAAGGCAATAATGATATCTATTTCAGCCAAACCTGGTTTGCAGCAGATAAGAATGTACTCAAAGCAGATTATATCAAAGTAAGGGATATTTCTTTGTCTTATAATTTCGCATCACTCTTATCTCCGATGAAAAAAATTGCTTCCGCGAAATTAACACTGCAGGTACAAAATCCTTTCCACTGGTATAAAAACGCCGCGGGCATTGATCCGGAAGCCTATTCGCCTTCCTATTACGATGCCAGTAGAACCACACCGGTAATGCCAGGTTATATGGCAGGATTAGATGTCACTTTTTAAAACCAACAGCCATGAGGAAAATTCATCTCTCTATCATAACATGCCTGCTGCTATTGTCCGGTTGTACCAAGTTTCTGGACATCAAGCCAAAGGATAAATTCATTCCGGTAACAGTAGCCGATTACGAAGGGCTGCTCAACTCCGCCAACAACCTTAACTACGGTGACTACTACTGGGACCTGATGTCCGATGATGCCTTCCTCCCGGAAGGACAACCGGGTAACCTGTTCAGTAAACAAGCGCCGTCCGGCAGAAAAATCTATACCTTCAATTCCCTTCCCTATGCAGAAGGTAATCTCGACTTCGAATGGAGCGAAGGTTACAAACGGATTTTTTATAGCAACACCATCATCAATAATGTGATGGATGCGACCGAGGGAACCGAAGCCGCTAAAAAAGGAATTCGGGCAGAAGCGCTCCTGAGCCGTGCCATGGAACATTTGCTGCTGGTGAATATGTACGCGCAACATTATGATGCCGCGACTGCCGCCACGCAGTTAGGTATTCCTATTGCACTGATCGCGGATATTAATGCAAAGTTTAAAAGAAACACTGTTCAGGAAGTATATGACCAGGTGATCAGCGATATCAATGCGGCCCTACCCGATCTGCCGCAAGATCATAAACTGACAAAATTCAGGGCCAGCAAAGCCGGTGGCTACGCGGCTTTGAGCAGGGTATATCTTTTTATGGGCGATTATGCCAATGCCAAAAAGAATGCAGACCTCACACTGGCGCTGCAATCAGAACTGGCCAACATGAATGACTATAAAATTATCAATCCCGGCCCCTTTCCTAATGTACCTGCATCGCCATTGGGATGGACAGATATTCCGGATTGTCAGAACAACAAAGAAACCATTGTGGCCCGTCA